>CAYOAJ010000006.1:14451-19378 GCA_964401895.1 uncultured Herbinix sp. | reverse complement strand
ATTCTCAATCTCTACCCCATAAGCTGTAGTTAGGGTAAGAATTGTACCATTAATTCCTTTTAAATATTCTTCATATTTTACTTCAAGACCAATAATTCCTTGGTTATCACTACCAGTAAAGCCAATTACCTTGGATGCTAGACTTTCATAAGGATAATATCTTTTATAATCCTCATCAATCATAACTCCATCTAATTTATATTCCCTAATCCTGTCTGCAATGTCTTTATCTACATTGGATTTAATTCTTTCTATTGAGGAGACTTTCTCAACTCTTTTTTTTACTCTTTCCTCACTTAAGCCTAATTCATTAGATAATACCTGAATAACTCTCTCAGGATCAGTAACTTGGGCATGAATAACTGATATAGTACAAACAGGTTTATTTGTTGCAATTTCTATCCCATTAATATCATATATACTGCCTCTTTTTGCCTTAATTGCCCGTTCTCTTTCGTGAAGTTCTTGGGCTCTTGCACCATATTCTTCTGACATTACAATCATTATATATCCTAATCGGACTGCCAAAACCACTGCAACAAATAGAACCACAAGTAGGATTACCAATAAATTTCTTCTATTATATGTTTTATTCCTAATCATATTAGCAAGACCTTTATATCTTATCGTTTAATTTTATTACAAATCATGGCTTTTTATACATGCAATACGCGAATAACTAGGCTTATTCACTATCTATTTCTTCATTTTCTTCTATACCTTCATCAATAAAATCCCCTTCTATATCATCTATGTTTTCCTCTGTATCAACTACATCGGGTAGCATATAATCAATTTCACCATCAGGATATATTCCCAAAGCAGGAAGCATCTCCTTCATTACCCTACTAGCTAATTTTGTTGCTATAGAACTGTCTGCTTGCCTAGGAACATTCTGAGGTTCGTCAACAATAACATAAAAGACTACTTCTGGATTGTTGGCTGGGGTAGCACCAATAAATGAAACTAGATAGTTTTCTTTATCCCTAGGGAATTTCTCTGCAGTACCTGTCTTACCCCCAATTGCATATCCTTCCACTTGAGCTCCTCTTGCAGTACCATTTTCTACAGCCTGATACATATGTTCCTTTATAAATTTAGAAGTTTGTTCTGATACAACCTGCCTCACAACATGAGGGTCAAACTCCTTAATTGTAGCTCCAGAATCATTAATTATTCTTTTGACAATATGTGGCTGATAATACTTTCCACCGTTTACCACGGAGGAATAAGCAGCTGCCATTTGAACCATCGTTACGTTAAAAGTCTGACCAAAACTAGATGTAGCTAATTCAGAAGCATTAAGATTATCTAATTCTGTCAGAATACCTGTAGCCTCTCCCGGAAGATCAATGCCAGTTTTTTGTCCAAAGAAAAATTCATTTTGATATTGGTAAAATGTTTCTCTTCCTTGTAGGGCTGCCACCTGCATCATAACATCGTTACATGACAAGGATAATGCTTGCCCTAAGGTGATTTCACCATGCCCACTTCTCCTACTACATCTAATATACCAGCCACCTACTTGTTCCCCTCCATCACACTCAAAAACACTGTGCTCGTGAACTAAACCTTCTTCTAAAGCTGCTGCTATGGTAAATGGTTTGTATGTTGAACCTGGTTCAAATCCCATAGAAATCACTTCATTACCCCACAACTTATTCATGGCCTCTAACTGTTCTTCTAATGACATTGCCTCAAGTTCTTCTTCTGAATAAAAGGGACTAAGATTCCTAGGATTATTTAAATCATATTCTTCATTGGAAGCCATTGCTATTATCTCACCATTATTAGGATTCATAGCCAGCATTCCAATGTTTTTGCTTCCAAATTCTTCGTTAAATTCTTTTACATGTTTTTGTAATATTCTTTGTACATTAATATCTATACTTGTAACAATTGTTTTTCCATGTTCAGGTTTCTTGACAGTCCTATCTATATCAAGAGTAGAATCATAATAGCCATATTCACGGCCATTAGTCCCTGTTAAAACGCTATCATAATAACGCTCAAGACCCCACTGTCCCTTATCGTCAGCAGAAGTGAATCCAATAACGTCACTGGCTAAGTGACCATATGGGTAGGTTCTAATATATTCTTCGTCAAACCATATTCCCCTAAGATTTATCTCTTCATCTAGCAGCCACTGCTTATAGTCTTCTACTTTACTATACTCGATATTTTTCCTAATAATTACATACTGACTTTCAGGCCTTTCATCTAAAACCTTCTGTGTGTCTTCCTCAGAAATTCCAAAATGCTCTTTTAAAGCATATAATGTCTCTGGCAATTCTTTTGTATTATTTAATATATATTTAGGATCCAATATAAGCTTATAATGAAGTTGACTTCGAGCTAGAACTGAACCATTTGTATCAATTATTTCTCCTCTTTTATATGGCAAAACATCACTCACATAAGATTGCCTTGATAAAACCTGCTTAGCATATCGCTCTCCATCATTATTCACAATATAAATAAGCCGTCCAATTAAAGCTGCTACAGCCAAAATTACAACACAGAATACAAACAATAATTTTGATTGCATAGATGTGGTGAATCTTTTTGTTTTATTTCTTTCTTTTTCCATATGTACACAACCTTGTCCTTAGCCAATATTACTCTGGTATATCCCTATATTGCCTTAGATAACTTCCATCAGCACTTTCATATGTTATAACTAGATTTTTATCAGGATAAACCATTCCTAATTCTTCCACTGCAATCTGATATATATAGCCAAGATCATACCATTTATCAATTTGTTCATAGGCTGCATCATTTTTTTGACTTAAATTGTTAAGGGTCCTTTCCAATGCTATATTATTTTTCTCCAAATTGCTTACCTCTGTATAGGTCTGCAAATAGTCCGTGCACACATATACTGTTGCAATAACAGCTATAGTTAAAAATAACAAGGAACCAATACTCATACCTGTAGTCTTTGGCCTTCTTCTAGTCTCTTCTTGTGGTGCTCTTCTTGGTTCTGGTGCCCTACTTGGTTCTGCTATCCTTCTTTCAGGTAAGCTCCCTAAATTGCGAGCAGCATTACCATCAATATAGCTTGTCCTTTGTTCATAATATGGATATCTTTCTTTTATTGCCGCCATACAATCCTCCCCTTAAGCATCCTTCTTTTCAAATACTCTTAATTTTGCACTTCTAGACCTTCTATTAGCTTCCATCTCTTCCTCTGATGGAATTATAGGCTTCCTAGTAATTACCTTTCCTTTTGGTTCTTTACCACATACACATATTGGAAAGTCATGTGGACATGTACATGGATTTTCATTTGTACGAAAAGCAGATTTAACAATTCTATCTTCTAAAGAATGAAATGTGATAATTGATAATCTTCCTTTCCAATTCAAAAGATTAATCATATCTTGTATAGTATCTTTAAGAACCTCAAGCTCTTTATTAAGTTCAATTCTAATTGCCTGAAAGGTCTTCTTAGCAGGATGGCCTGTCATCTTCCTAACCCTCATTGGAATTGCTGCTTTTATTACTTCAACCAATTCAAATGTAGTATCAATAGGCTTTTCCTCTCTTGCTATTACTATATGTTTAGCAATATTCTTAGCAAATTTATCTTCCCCATAATCACGAATCACTCTGTATAAATCCATCTCGGAATAATCATTCACTATATCCCTTGCTGTAACATTGGACCTAGTATCCATTCTCATATCTAGGGGTGCATCTTCCCTATAAGAAAAGCCTCTCATAGGACTATCCAGTTGATAAGAGGATACCCCCAAGTCTAGAAGTATTCCATCAACCTTATCTATATTTAAATCATCTAATATTCTTTTAATCTCACTATAATTGCTTCTAACAATGGTAACCTTGTCCTCAAATGCTGCAAGCCTTTTACTAGCCGCCTTAATAGCTGCTTCATCCTGGTCGATACCAATTAATCTCCCAGTATCTAGACTTTTAACAATCTCATAAGAATGACCTGCCCCTCCTAGGGTCCCATCTACATAGATGCCATCAGGCTTAATCTTAAGACTGTCAATAGTTTCATCTAATAGAACAGATTTATGTTTGAAATTCATATTCCTAATCCCACCTTGCTATTTTACTAGAAGCTGATTCCATATTCCGACATCTCTTCTGCAATAGCATCAACATCATCATAATCGTTGTTGCTTTCCCATCGAGTCTTATCCCAAATCTCAATCTTGTTAAGTACCCCTACAAAAACAACATCCTTCTCTAAGGCAGCTTTCTCTCTTAATTTTATAGGTATTAATACTCTTCCCTGTTTGTCCAATTCACATGCAGCAGCACCTGCCATAAAATACCTTTGCAGTTGTCTTGCTTGCTTGGTGCCAGGAAGCTTACGAAGTTGATTGACAAATTCTTGCCATTCATCTAGTGGGTATACAAAAAGACAGCCGTCAAGACCTAAGGTCATGACAAACTCATCACCTAGGTCTTCTCTAAATTTACTGGGTATTATAATTCTTCCCTTGACATCAATCGAATGATTGAATTCCCCCATAAACATATGCGGCACCTTCTTAGCATTTACATTTATTCGTGGAATATTAACCACTTTTCAGGTTATACACACCACTTCCCACCACTTCGCTCCACTTCTACATACATTTTATATGAATTTTGGGAATATAGCAAGCATAAAAATAAAAAAAAGACCATTGAAAACCTTATAATTTAAGGATTTCAATGGTCTTTTTTCAGACGAATTACTACATCTTGTGTTTATATTTTATTTACTATGGCTTTCGTCTATATATAGTGCACTTATCCTGTAAATAGTACTTTAGTACTATTTTTCCTCTTTAGCCTTTCTCCTCTTATAAATAAGTATAATTATAGAAAGTATTACAAGTATTGCTGATAAGAGTTGAGAAACTGCAATGGGTGTTCCCCACAAAAATAATTGATCTGTACGAAG
>CAYOAJ010000006.1:12650-14441 GCA_964401895.1 uncultured Herbinix sp. | reverse complement strand
TCCAAACTCTTCCCAAACCATAACCTGCAAGATATAAAAGAATAATTTCTCCATCAAACTTCTTATGTTTAGTGTAGATAATTAAAATAATCAAAACAGCAAAGTTCCATAGGGATTCATATAAAAAGGTAGGATGAACTTGTATATATTCAACCCCATCTATTATGTGAATATTATCTCTAATTTCCATAATGCGGTTTAAGGCTGCTTCCTTCCCTGCATACCTTTCTTGAAGTCTTGGAATTGACATTCTGTAATCATAACTAACGTCTCTTAAGTCCAGTTGCATTGCAAATAACCCATCTGCGTACTTTCCAAAGGCTTCTCTGTTGAAAAAATTTCCCCACCGGCCAATTATCTGACCTGTAATAAGTCCTACGCATCCTGTATCTGCAAATAACCAAAAAGGATACTTCTTAACCTTGGTGTATATAATTGCAATCACTATTGCCCCAATAATTCCACCATAGATAGCAAGGCCACCTGTTCTTGGATTTAACATTTGTATTGGATTATGCCTAAACTCATCAAAAGAAAATATTACATAATATATTCTTGCACAAAGTACGGAGAATAAAATCGCAGGTAAAGCAAAATCCATATATATCTCTGTGTCTTGTCCGGTCTGTTTAGCCATCTTTTCTGCAATAAGTATACCAGCAATCATTCCTATCCCAATAATCATGCCATAAAAAAATACCTCCAAATCAAAAACATTAATACCAGAAGGTAGATTTTCCAATTCAATGCCCAAGTTAGGAAATCTTATACTGTGTTCTCGTATCAAATGCATCTCATCTCACCTCTTTTCAGAATATTTAAATAGATTATACATTAAAGCGGAATAAAATTACATCCCCATCTTTTACAATATATTCTTTACCTTCAGAACGAACCATGCCTTTTTCTTTCGCCTTATTAATAGAACCACATTCAACCAAACTATCATAACTTATGGTTTCTGCCCTAATAAAGCCTCTTTCGATATCCGAATGAATCTTTCCTGCAGCCTGAGGTGCCTTAGTTCCTTCCTTAATAGTCCAAGCTCTTATCTCCTTAGGCCCAGCAGTAATGTAACTTAAGAGTCCTAATATTTTATAACTTGCATTAATTAATTTATTAAGTCCCGACTCCTCTAATCCTAGTTCTTGCAAAAAGATTTTAGTTTCCTCATCATCTAATTCTGATATCTCCTGTTCAATCTGCGCAGAAATAACAAAAAGTTCAGAACCTTCTTCTTTGGCAATATCTCTTATAATATTTACGTACTCATTACTTTCACCATCATCTGCCAGATCTTCTTCTTTAACATTAGCAGCATATATAACTGGCTTATCAGTAAGAAGATTATAGCCTCTTATTAACTCTTTATCCTCTTCTATTCTTTCAAATGTTATTGCCTTTTGTCCATCTTCTATATGCTTCTTTATTTCTTCTAGAAGTTCTAGTTCCTTAGCCAAAGTTTTATCGTTTTTGGCACCTCTAGACACTCTTTCTATTCTTCTTTCAACTTGCTCTATATCTGAAAACATTAATTCCAAATTGATTATTTCTATGTCACGAAGAGGGTCTACCTTCCCATCTACGTGGATAATCTGATCATCTTCAAAACACCTTACCACGTGAATAATTGCATCTACTTCTCTAATATTGGCTAAAAACTGATTTCCTAAGCCTTCTCCTTTAGATGCTCCTTTTACCAATCCTGCAATATCAACAACTTCAATTGTTGCAGGTAATATCCTCTCAGAATCATATATCTTCTGGAGTACCCCTAATCTATCATCTGGT
>CAYOAJ010000006.1:2636-12640 GCA_964401895.1 uncultured Herbinix sp. | reverse complement strand
CTTTGTTATCAAAACATCTTACTACTTCACATATTGCATCGACTTCTCTTATGTGTGATAGGAATTTGTTTCCTAGACCTTCGCCTTCGGATGCTCCTTTTACGATTCCTGCGATATCTACAAATTCAAAACTTGCTGGTTTTATTTCTTTTGGATTATACATTTGAGCTAGTTTTGTTAGCCTTTCATCTGGAACGTTTACTATTCCTATGTTTGGATCTATTGTACAAAAGGGATAGTTAGCTGACTCCGCTCCTGCTTTTGTTAGTGAGTTAAAGAGCGTACTCTTTCCCACATTGGGCAATCCCACAATTCCTAGTTTCATTTATGTCTTTCCTTCCTTTATAAATCAGTAAAATATATTTTTATCTGTTTATTCTTTTTATATTTTTAATCTAATGCCTCAACCACCAGAAGAATTCCACGAGAGAATTCAACTATGGCCCTTTCATCCACAATCTCGTTGCTTATCCCCAGACTACTAGCAAAATCTAACTTTATCCCATCTAAGGGATACTTAAAGCCTTTAAGTATCAAGTCTTCTACAGGGCCAAAAAATGCTATTAAGGATATATACTTACCAAATTGACTAGCTTTATCAATAGTAAATCCCTTATCTTTTAGATATATTCTATTATTTGCATCTAAAATGTTTGCTTCTATACCCTTTCCTAGGGGAAGTAGCAAAAGATTTATATTAGCCACAGTATGGTCTACTCTACTTCCAATAGCACCGATAATATCAATCCTTGCTGGGTCTTGCATAAGGGCTAAATCAATAGCTATTTCTGTATCAGTCTTATCTTTTTCCTTGGAAAATCTATGAATTTCTACTGAAGTCTTATTATACTTTTCTAATAAGTCCTGAGAAACAGAATCAAAATCACCAACTATATGATCTACTTTTATCCCTAGTCTATCAACAGCTTCAAGACCACTGTCTGCCACAATTATTAGGGAATAATTTTCTTTCAACATATGTTCTTTCAGAAAAATATTATCTATATCCCCTCCTGTGATAATCAATATTTTGTTTTTCACAGTATTTTACCACCCTTAAATACTTCTTGAAAGTCCTTAATATTATTTTCAATATCATCTTTGAAGACCGAGGTGCCAGAAACAATAATATTAGCCCCTGCTTTAATAACATCTGCTACATTATCTTTATTGATTCCCCCGTCTACCTCAATATCTATCTCGGCATTCATCTCATTAGACATCTGTCTCAGTTTACTAATTCTTTCTAAAGATTCAGGCATAAATGCTTGTCCACCAAAACCCGGCTCAACACTCATAACTAATACCATATCAACTACATTTAATAATGGTTTAATTTCCTCCAGAGCCGTGCCCGGTTTTAGAGTAATCCCTGCTTTTAAACCTAACTCTTTAATCTCAGATATTGTCTTATATACATCACTACATGCCTCTACATGAATTGTCAAACCATCTGCCCCTGCATCCTTAAACTCTTTAATATATCGAATCGGTTCTTCTATCATAAGGTGAACATCAAAAAACAGCTTAGTATGGGTTCTAATAGAATAAATCACAGGCATACCGAAGCTGATACTTGGTACAAAATTACCATCCATTACGTCTATATGAAGATATTTCACCCCTGCCCCTTCTACTACTCCTATTTGTTGACCTAATATATTAAAGTCTGCTGCTAGTATTGATGGAGCTAATTCAACCATAAGGACCCTCCTTCCATTAATATCTTTTTACATCTTTTAATTCATTGTAAATATTCAAATAATTATCATAACGAACTCGACTCATTTCTCCTTCTTCTAATGCATCCTTAACAGCACATTGTGGCTCATTAATATGCATACAACCTATAAACTTACAGCCAGCTTCTAAGGCTGTAAACTCTGGAAAATAATCCTTTAAGTCTCTTTCGTCTATATCATCAATATAAAGTGTACTAAAGCCAGGAGTATCCATAATGTAGGTATTTTCATCCACATAAATCAACTCAGAATGCCTTGTGGTATGCTTACCTCTTTTTATTTTCTTACTAACCTTGCCTGTTTCCATATTAGCCTCTGGATTAATCAAGTTAACTAATGATGACTTCCCTACTCCTGATGGGCCTGCCAAGACTGTGGTTTTATCCTTCAGATGCCTTCTTACCTTCTTTATTCCCTCTTCATTAAGCACGCTTATGGTTAGAACTTCATATCTGGATTGCTCATATATATTTTTAAGAAGGGACATTTCGTCACTATCAACTAAATCCGCCTTATTAAAGCAAACTACTGTCTTAACATTTTGTCTATTCATTGAAATCAGAAAACGATCTAAAAGATTTAAATTAGGCTTAGGTTCTGCCGCAGCAAATATAACCATTGCCTGGTCTACATTTGCTACGGCTGGCCTAATCAATTCATTCTTTCTAGGAAGGATGCTTTCAATTATTCCGCTTCCTTCTGGTTGACTATCGCTATTTATCTCTACATTATCACCAACTAAGGGTTTTATGTTCTGATTACGAAAAATCCCCTTAGCTTTACATTCAAAAGTCATGTTCTTATCTGGTACATGAACATAATAAAAACCTGCTATACCTTTGATAATCTTTCCCTTCAAACTATTCCTCCACCGGCCTAAACTCAGCTATAAATACATGGGTTCCTGTTTCTCCTGGTAATTGAAAAGGTATACCTTCAACATACATTATCACAGTTCCTGGAGAGCCACTATCACTTTCTATATTAGATATAGTATAAGGGAAATCAGTCACCTTAAGCTTTATAGGTTCTTCAAATAAAGCTGATCTCCACTCATCTTGAACCATCTCAAAGATGAAATTTGCTTCCGTGCCTCCAAGATAATTAAAAGGATTTACATCAATTACAACTTTCCCTATATATTCCTCTACCGCCGGGGTTCCTTCCCCACCACCTGTTTCTTCTTCATCACCTGGAAGATCCTCTGCTGGACCAGAGCTTACAGTAATATTAACCTTTGCACCTCTGTCTAGCATTTGCCCTTCTGAAGTACTTTGATAAGTTATACTTCCTTCTGGTGTAGTTTCTGAGCTTTCTCTTGTAATCTCACCTATTTCAAGACCTTGAGCCTCTAACATCTGCCTTGCTTGAGCCTCAGTAAAACCTATCAATAATGGAACAGCAACCTGCTCTGAACCTGAGCTTACATATACCGTAACCTTATCACCACTTATAACCCTAGATTCAGCTGGAGGGTCTGTATAAACAACATGCCCTTCTGCAATCTCATCACTTTCTACATATTCAATGGTTGGGGCTAAGCCATACTCCCTAAGTTTTTTCTCTGCATTTTCAACAGTATGTGCATATACATATGGTATCTCAAAGGATTCTGCACCTAAGCTAATTGTAATAATTGCTTCTGAACGATACACTGTGTCTGCACCCTCTCCTGGGTACTGCAACATAACTCTACCCTCATCATAATCATTGGAATACTCTTCTTGAACAATAACTAGAGCATCTGGGTCATGAGCTTTAATAGCGGCTTTTGCATCTTCCTCTGTTAGATTCAAAACAGATGGGAATTTATAAGTAGTTAATGACTCTCCTGGTGTAGGAGTTACTTCTTCTTCTACTGGTGTAGGTGCCACAGTTATTGTGGGAATCAAACCATCATCTGGTGAACCACTTCCTGATTGTGGCAAGACAAACTTAACCACAAGAAAAACTACCAAAGCAAAGAGCAATACAGCTGCTATTATGTAGCCAGCGAGATAAATCTTATCAAGTTTAGAGTCTACTGTATCTAAATCATCTTCTTCATCATACATATCGTCCATAGTTTCACTCTCATCTTCCTGGAAATTATTATATCCATTATTGTTATAATCTCCATACTTTATCCTGTTTATATCATCCGAAAGATTTATTGTTGGTGAATCACTAGCCATAAATGATGGTATTTCTACAAAATCTCCATCTGGATCTGCAATGGATTTCTTTAAATCAACTATCAAATCAGATGCCGAATGATACCTTCTATCAGGGCGTTTTTGCATACATTTGGCAACAATTCTATCAACACTTATTGGAATACTAGGATCTAACTCCCTCAAAGAAGTTGGTTCAGCTTGTATATGAAGCATTGCCACTGACACTGTGTTATCTCCAGCAAATGGTACTTGCCCAGATAACATCTCATATAGGGTTACACCTAAGGAATATATATCACTTTTCTCGTCACTATAACCTCCCCTTGCCTGCTCAGGAGACAAGTAATGCACCGAACCCATAGAATTAGAAGTTATAGTATTGGAATTAATTGCCTTAGCAATACCGAAGTCGGCTACCTTAACCTTACCTTCTTTTGAAATAATAATATTCTGGGGCTTAATATCCCTATGAATTATATTGTTATCATGGGCTGCTTCCATTCCCTTTGCAATCTGTATTCCAATACCTATTGCTTCTTTTATCTCAAGCTTGCCCTTCCTATCAATAAAATGCTTTAGGGTTATACCCTCTACTAATTCCATAACAATATAATGTAGCTCTCCATCATCTCCTACATCATAGACTCCTACAATGTTTGGATGAGATAATCCAGCAGCTGACTGAGCTTCGTTCCTAAACTTATCCACAAAACTCTTGTCACTGGAGTACTCTGGTTTTAAAATCTTTATGGCAACATATCGGTTCAATCTATGGCATTTGGCCTTATATACATAAGCCATTCCTCCTGAACCGACCAAATCTATAACTTCATAACGGTCACCAATAAATGTACCAGGTTTTAACATCACTTTTCACCTCTTCTTTATACTTTTATAATAATGATAGCAATATTATCTTTTCCACCATTATCATTGGCACGGCTTACCAATTTATTTGCAGCAAGCTCTAAATCATCATTCTCGGTTATTATTCCCCTAATATCTTCATCATCTATCATATTAGTTAGACCATCAGAACATATAAGTACAGTATCCCCTTCCTTCAGGTCTACTTCAAAAAAGTCAGCTTCCACGGTTTCATTTACCCCCACTGCCCGTGTTATTATGTTCTTGTTAGGATGTACTTTAGCTGAACATCGGTCGATTTCACCTTTTTTCACCATAGCCTCTACTAAACTATGATCTTCTGTAATCTGTCTAATATCATCATCAATTACATATAGTCTACTGTCCCCAACATTAGCTACATACATTAAATTATCAATTATAGTCGCCACTACAAAGGTAGTTCCCATGCCTTCAAATTCAGTTTGTTCCTTAGCTATATTCCGCAAACCTTCATTGGTCGCATTTAGGGCCGCATCAATCATAGGGATTGGTGACTCTAAATCACTGACCATAATTTGATTTTTGAAAAACTCCACACAGAACTTTGAAGCATAATCACCTGCATTATGACCACCCATTCCATCTGCTACTATAAACAAATTAGGTAACTTCCCAATGGGCGTTTCACTACAAAATACATAATCCTGGTTAGTATCTCTTTCTTCACCAATATCTGTAATCGAAAATGCATTCAAGTCTGCACCTCCTCACCTTAATTCCACCTATTAATGGGACGCCTCATCCATATAACTTTTTCGTAACTGCCCACAAGCAGCCTCAATATCAGCTCCCATTTCTCTTCTAATAGTAACATTTATTCTGTATTTTTCAAGTATATTCTTAAACATTTGTATTTTTATGTTTTTAGACTTTTTATATTCCCGCTCTTTAATTGGATTAATAGGAATAAGATTAACATGGCAATTTAATCCCTTTACAAGCTTAGCTAGCTCTACAGCATGTTCTTCCTCATCATTTAACCCATCAACAAGGCAGTATTCGAAAGTAAGCCTTCTACCTGTTTCATCATAGTAAAACTTAAATGCATCCATAACTTCATCCAAGTCATACTTTTTAGCCACAGGCATCATTCTTTGTCTTAATTCATTATTAGGAGCATGTAGAGAAAGGGCCAAAGTAACCTGCATACCCTCTTTAGCAAAATCTCTAATCCTATCTGGAATGCCACATGTGGAAACTGTAATACTTCTAGCAGCAATATTAATAGCTTTTTCATCTATTAAAATTCTTAGAAATCGCACTAAATTATCGTAGTTATCAAAAGGCTCCCCTACCCCCATAACAACTACATTAGATACTCTTTCCCCGCTTATCTCCTGTATACGATATACTTGATCTAACATCTCAGAAGCTAATAAGTCTCTCTTTTTCCCACCTATAGTTGATGCACAGAAAGTACATCCCATCTTGCAACCCACCTGCGAAGACACACAGACAGTATTGCCATGCTTGTACTTCATAAGTACTGACTCAATAATATTACCATCATGTAGTTTAAAAAGATACTTAACAGTACTATCTTCTTGAGAATGCAATGAATCAACCTCTTCAAGCACAGTCAAAGGATACTTTTCTTTAAGATCTTCCCTTAAATCCTTTGGCAGATTAGTCATTTCATCATAACTAGTGGCTTGCTTAGAATGAAGCCATTCAAAAAGCTGCTTCCCCCTAAATTCCGGCTGACGAAGTTTTTTCATTTCACCTATTAATTCATCTATATATAAGGATTTTATATCCATAATCTACACTTCCTATCATAACAATCTATTTTATCAGATATTCTTATCATTGATTTCTCCTCATTCTCGCCAAGAAAAAGCCATCTGTTTCATGAACCCCTTGTATAAGTTGTAAATATCCTAATTTCGTTGTATCTGAATGAAGGCTATTTGGTAGAAATTCATCTAAGCTTTCTTTCTGAAACTCTTGGTTGTTATCAAGAAACCATTCTACATTTTCTATGTTTTCTTCTTTATTTAATGTACAAGTACTATATATTAATATGCCCCCTGGCTTTACATAATCCTTTACAGTATCAAGCATCTTCCTCTGTAAGTCAACTAAATCCCCTAACTGTTTTCTAGACATTTGATATTTAATATCTGCCTTCTTCCCTAAGACACCTAGACCACTACAGGGAAGGTCTGCAATTACTAGATCAGCCTTCTGGATACTTGAGTCATCCCTCTTTGTTGCATCCCAAACCTTACATTCAACATTATCAAAGCCCATTCTTAATCTGTTTTCTTCTATTAACTTGATCTTTCTATCTGTTAAATCCCTTGCTGAAACTAGATTAGCCTTCTCTGCTGCATGAAGGGCTTTCCCTCCTGGGGCTGCACAAACATCTATTAGATAATCTGTTTCCTTTATTCCTGCCACCTCACATACCAGCATAGAACTTACATCTTGAACTGCATATAGACCTTTCTTAAAGGAAGAAAGCTTATTAAGATAATCATATTCACTTATGGTAAATGCATAATCTAAGATTGGACTTTGGACCCAGGATACCTTCTCCTGGTCTAAATAATTCTTTAAATCCTCAGGTGTAACTTTCTTCTGATTACATCTTATACTAGTCTCCTTCTCCTCTAAAGAAGTAGAAAAAATCAGTTCTGCCGTCTCCGTATCATATTGCTTTATCATCAAATCCACTAACCACTCTGGGACAGAATATTTAACGCTTAGATATCTTTTGGGTTCTTTCTTAAACTCAGGAAATTTTATATTGTCTTTATTTCTAACAATATTTCTTAAAACACCATTAACAAAACCAGATAAATTCCTGAATTTGCTCCTTTTAACAATTTTAACCGCTTCATTGCAAACTGCAGAATCAGGTACCTGATCCATCTTAAAGATTTGATAGACACTTAATCTTAAGAGATTGCGAATGAGCGGTTTCATTTTTTTAACTGGAAGGCTAGAAAACTCGTCAATAATATAATCTAGAGTAATATAGGACTTGACGCTTCCTATAAATACCCTAGATATAAATGCTCTTTCTTGCTTTCCAAGATCTTGATATTTACTTAATGTGTTATTCAGAACAATATGGCTGAATTTCTTATCTTCTAAGGTCTCAAGTAACATGTCTAAAACTACCTGACGTCCATCAACCTTATTACTTTTTGACCTAGTCACGTCTTCTGCCTCCAAATAAAAGAATCAGTCTTAACAACTGCAATATAACTCCTGCTGCCGATGCCACATAAGTTAATGCTGCTGCATTTAGCACCTTCTTAGTATGGGGTAATTCTTCAGATGATAAAATTCCCGTTTCACCAAGTCTCGCCACTGCCCTTCTTGATGCATTGAATTCAACAGGCAAAGTCACTAATTGAAATAATACAGCTGCTGAAAACAAGATTATACCTAGGTAAATCAAGTTTTGATTCCATCCTAATATTATTCCAAGTAAAATTAATGGCCATGATAGCTTTGAGCCAAAATTAGCAACCGGAACTAATGCACTCCTGAATTTTAAAGGTCCATATCCTACATTATGCTGTATTGCATGCCCGCACTCATGGGCTGCAACACCAACTGCTGCTACAGAAGCCTGTCCATAAACAGAATCAGACAAACGAATAACCTTAGTCCTAGGATCAAAGTGGTCTGTTAACTGACCAGAAACTTTTTCAACCTTTACATCGGTAATTCCTGATTCATATAATATCTTTCTCGCTGCATCTGCACCAGTATAACCTGACATACTTCTAACTCGTGAGTATTTGCTGAAGGTTGACTTAACCCTAGATGAAGCAGCCAAAGACAAAACTACACCTATAATAACAAGTATATATGTTGGATCAAAAATAAAGGGGTAAAATCCCATTGTTCCACCTTCCTTTCCTCTCTAATATTATTCTTATAATTTCTTCTCTCAATTCAGTATACTACATTTTTGTGAAATTTCTTTGTTAATAGGATAAATTTTTCATAAATTCTATATTTCTTTCTCAGGAAGAATTTTTCCTTCCTTAACCTCATAGCCAAGAAGAAATGCCCCTGTGTCCATCCTCTTCTTCCCTGCTAACTGTAATTCTGTAATAAGGAGTAAGCCATCACCTGTCATTACTACAATGGCATCCTTTCTTACCTCTACGATTTCACCTGCTTGTCCCTTTTCTCCTTCAATAGCTTGAGCTTCCCATATCTTTAAGCTTTTACCATCAAGAAAAGTATATGCACTTGGCCAGGGATTTAATCCCCTAATCTTTCTTTCAATCTGAATAGCTGACTGAGTAAAATCAATCTCACCCATCTTCTTGTCTAGCGTTCTAACATAGCTAGCCTTTGAATCATCTTGAGGGACTCTCTTTGCCTTACCAACCTTAATATCATCCAAGGCCTCTATTAATGCCTGAGCCCCAAGCCTAGCTAATTTATCATGAAGGCTTCCTGCCGTCTCATCATCTTCTATTTCTATCTTCTTCTGTAATATTATATCACCTGTATCTAAAGAGACATCCATATACATAATTGTTACGCCCGTCTCTTCATCTCCGTTAATAATTGCATATTGTATAGGTGCTGCTCCCCTATATTTAGGTAAAAGAGAGGTATGAACATTAATACAACCATATCTAGGTATATCCAAAAGCTCCTTAGGTAATATCTGTCCATAGGCAGCTACCACAATAATATCTGGTTCTAAGTCTCTAACCTTATCTATAAACTTACCTTCCCTAACTTTCTCTGGTTGTAAGACTAGCAAATCATGCTTAAGTGCCAATTCTTTCACAGGGGGAGGGCTAAGTTTTTTTCCTCTTCCCTTTCTCTTGTCAGGTTGAGTCACAACAGCTAGCAATTCATAATCAGATTTTATTATTTCATCTAAGATGGTTACTGCCAAGTCAGGAGTTCCCATAAATATAATTTTCATAAAGCCCACCTTCTTTTATTATACTTTACTCTTCTTCCTCTTCATCTTCTTCATAGGATACAACAACATCCCTTAAATCACCTTCAGCCCTAGTCACATATAAGATCCCATCTAAATGATCTATTTCATGACATATGGCCCTTGCTAAAAGGTCACTAGCTTCAATCTCATATTCTTCCATATCCGTTTTATTCTTAATTTTATTAAAAAAAGCAATCAATCGGCTATAACCTTGTCGCAAATCACCAACAACTTTCATTACATCAAGCACTGCACTCTTAATGT
>CAYOAJ010000006.1:0-2626 GCA_964401895.1 uncultured Herbinix sp. | reverse complement strand
CTATTATAAGCCTTAACCTTAACATGCTGTGGTCTAGACACTGTAGCAACTTTACCAGGTACGCTTAGGCAACCTTCGTCTCCTACCTGTTCCCCATCCACTTCAATAATCTCCGGGTTAATTAGTATAAGGGGGTCATCTCCCTCTTCAGAAACATCTATTACAACCACTCTTTTCAGTATACCTACCTGGGGAGCAGCAAGACCTACTCCACCTATTTCATACATAGTCTCTAACATATCATCGATTAGAGTAAGCAGTCTATCATTAACCTTCTTTACTGGCCTACTTTTCTTCTCTAAAACTGGATCTCCTATTGTTCTAATATTTCTAAGTGCCATATAATCATTCCTTCCAAATCCATCTGTAAAACATATAATTTAATAACTACTCATTGGATTAAAATCAAATTGTAAACTACAGGTTTGACCATACTTTGACTCTGCAAACCTTTCTTCTAAAATATTTTTTAACTCTATAAGTATATCATATTTCTTACACTTTGCATATATCACCCTGCGAAAGATGTCATTTGCCTTGGATAATGTAGCTGGAGCTGGACCTATAACTTGTATCTGAGATTCCTTACCTTTAATAAAACCTTTAAGCAGGTCTCCAATATACTCTATAGCCTCATCTGCCATCTTATCATCCTTAGATGTAACTAAACCCAGCAATATGTTAGCTGCTGGAGGATAATTCATCATCTCTCTAAAAAACATCTCTTTCTCATAAAAACCTTCAAAATCCCCATCGGCTGCACATGTAACACTATAGTGTTCTGGCTGGTATGTCTGAATTACCACTTCTCCTGGTATACTATCCCTACCTGCTCGGCCTGCTGCCTGGCAAAGCAACTGAAATGTTCTCTCAGAAGCCCTAAAATCTCCAACGTGAAGTGAAAGATCTGCAGCAACAATACCTACCAAAGTCACATTAGGAAAATCATGTCCCTTTACTATCATCTGGGTTCCTACAAGTATATCAGCCTCTTGATTGGCAAAGGCCTTAAGAATCTTCTCATGTCCACCCTTTTTTCTAGTAGTATCCATATCCATCCTTAGGACTCTAGCCCCTGGAAACTCTTTTCTAACCATTGCTTCAACCTTCTGAGTCCCTGTTCCAAATCTAGCAATATACTTGGACTTACATTCTGGACAGTTGCTTGGAAGGGCTTCCCCATATCCACAGTAGTGACAGATAAGTCTCCCATCTTTATGAGAGGTCAGGGAAATGTCACAATGAGGACATTTCATTACATGTCCACAAGATCTACAAGAAACAAAGCCAGCATAGCCCCGGCGATTTAAGAAAATCATAATCTGTTCTTTTTTCTCCAAGCGGTCAATCATAAGTTCTTTTAGCTTCTCACTAAATATTGATAAGTTTTTATTCTTAAGCTCCTCCCTAAGATCTGCAATCCACACCTTAGGTTGCTGGGCAGACTTTGCCCTTTTACTTAATTGATATAATTTATATTCTCCACTTTTCGCCTTATAATAAGACTCTAAAGAAGGAGTTGCTGAACCTAAGATAACAGAACCTCCTACCATCTCTGCCCTTTTTATTGCTACATCAATAGCATGATACTTAGGAGTGATCTCACTTTTATAAGATGACTCATGTTCTTCATCCACAATAACAAGCCCTAGATTCTTAAATGGGGCAAACAAGGCAGACCTAGGCCCAATAACAATATCTATCTCACCATTTTTAGCCCTTTCAAACTGGTCATATCTTTCACCCTGAGACATCTTAGAATTCATTATAGTAATCCGGTCTCCAAAACGTCTATAAAACCGCATTACAGTCTGATAAGTTAGGGCAATCTCCGGAATTAGCATAATTACCTGCTTACCATCTTTAATAACTGTATCTATAACTTCCATATAAACTTCAGTTTTCCCACTACCAGTAACTCCGTGAATAAGATAAGTTCCTCTAGACCCATTGTTGTAGTCATCTATAATATTATCAACTATATATCTTTGTTCATCATTTAAAACCACAGCCTTATAAGATAACTCCCTAGACTTTATAGGGTTTCTATATATCTGCCTACTTATTATCTTAATAATCCCTAACTCCTCTAAGTCTCTTAAAGTAGAGTAAGGAATCTTTAGTTTATTAACTGCTTCCCTATGATCTATAGTATCCTCTTCTAATAATCTTTCTAGTAATCGGACCCTAGCCTTACTATTTCTTCTTAGGGATTCTTCATAAAAGTCTTTAGCTTCATCATGGTCCACAGCTAAAACTACTGTCTTATGTTCCTTAGCTTTAATTGCCCTTTTAACTGGCAAAACAGTCCTAAGAGAATCATTCATGGTTCCTCCGAAAGTCTCTTTCATCCAGTATGCCAGATAAATTAGCTGACTTTCTATAGCTGGCTCATCTACTAAAATCTCTTTAATAGGCTTAATTCTCTTAGGGTCAATCTTAGGCTTTGTAGAAGTTCCTACTATGAAGCCTCCTATTTCACGATTACCCCTGCCAAATGGTACAAGAACCTGTGCGCCTATGGCTACATCTTTTACATCCTTATCCAAGATAGCATACTGATATGTCTTGTCTAAATTCTCATGGGAAATATCTATTATAATGTCTGCATATAATTGTATCGACA
>CAYOAJ010000005.1:9120-22660 GCA_964401895.1 uncultured Herbinix sp. | reverse complement strand
TATTCATAAAATTTAGTAATAGAAGTTAGTATATAACTTATGGCAAAGGGTCGAGACTTACCAGTTTCGACCTTTTAATAATAGGTTTCTTAGATAAGAAATATATTCTGAACTAGTAACATATATATCAGGGTCCCTCCACCTATACTTAGTAGGTTATTACGTTTCCAAATATGTAGGATTGAAAGAGCAAGGATGGCTATTATTTCAGGAAGGGCATGGGGGTATATAAAAAGGTTAACATCTTTTAGACAATATACTACTAAGAGTCCCATGACTGTAAAAGGCAGTATATTTGATAAATATTTAATATATGGAGGCAAGTCCTTATTATCTGGAAAGAGTATAAAAGGAAGGGCTCTAGTAATAAGGGATCCAAGGGCTAGAATACCTATTGTTATCCATAGTTCTTTATTTGTCATGTTGATTTCTCCTCTCAATAGGTCTTTTGAAAATGCTTAACAATATTATAATTAGGATTAAGGCTGCTACTAGGAAGTTATCAGGTCCAAGGATTAGCCGACATATTAGTGCAGCAAAAACACCTATAAGAGCAGGTATATGGTTTGAGGTAGACTGCCATTGTTCAATAAAGATTACAACAAAAAGAGCAGTTAATACAAAATCTAGCCCCTTAGTATTAAATGTGAATAAACCGCCTAAAAGCCCACCAAGAATAGAGCCGCAGATCCAATAACAATGATTTAAAAGGGATATATAGAAAAGAAAGCGGTCCTTGTCTACTCCCTCTGGTGCTTCTACTGAGCAAAGGATAGAAAAGTTTTCATCAGTTAAGGAGAAGATTAGATAAGGTTTGAACTTACCAGTGCCCTTAAATTTTCCCAACATAGATATACCATAGAAAAGGTGGCGGGCATTAACCATAAGAGCAACCAAGAGGGTTCCTATGGGGTCAAATCCAGCTGAGAGTAATGAAACTGATAAAAATTGTAGGGATCCAGCATAAATAAAAACACTGCTTATAATAACCCAAAAGATCGAAAAACCTTTGTTAATCATTAGGATTCCATAAGCAGAGCCAAGAAAAATATAGCCGGCTAATACCGGTAAAGTATGAGGAAAAGCAGCTTTAAAGGCTGTCTTCTTTTGATTCATAAGATAAACCCCCTGTCCTTATCATTTTAAAAAGTATTTATATATTTTAGCACAATACTAAGATTTTTACTAATATAATAAGGAAAAGGGTGCATAATATACTATAGGGAATTTATTCAGTATTATTTATAAAAATAAATCATAGGATTTAATAGAAATTAAATCTATGGAGGTCACTATGAAGAAAATTAGGGGATTCTGTCTTATTAGTGCTATATGTTTATTAGGCTTTATTAATACTGGATGTGAAAAGAATGAGGATGAAATAAAAAAGATAAGAGATTTAGAGTTTACAGTAGTGGATGATAAAGATTTACCTGGAGAGCTAAAGGAAGTTATAGATGAGAAGAAGGAGAATCCATTTAAATTCTCCTATTCCAATAAGGACTATCTTTATATTGTAGTAGGCTATGGAATGCAAAACAGTGGAGGTTATAGTATTGCAGTAGAAGAATTGTTTTTAGCGGAAAATGCTATATATATTGATACAAATCTGATAGGCCCATCTCAGGATGAGGAAGTGTGCCAGGGGGTAACATATCCTTATATTGTAGTAAAGCTAGAGTTCATAGATGAGCAGATTGTATTCGAATAATTTAACAACATAAGAAGTTGTCAGAAAACTTGTTGACAAATATTAGAATTTGTGATATAATATGTTAAGTGAGAGATTTTGACACATTATTCACTTGTAATTTTAATACTATAATGCATAAGTAAGGAGCATGCCATGATGAAAGTAAATGACGTTAGTAAGGTTCGGAACGCTGTTATACGACACACTGGTAAGAAGGTGAAGATAAGAATTAACAGGGGAAGACATAGAATTGACGAGGCAGAAGGAACTATTACGGAGACCTATCCAAGTGTCTTTGTGATAAAGACTCATGGGAGTAAGAGTATGCCAGAGAGAGTTATGGCATACAGTTATACTGATGTATTTACGAAAGATGTTGAGTTGACACTATGTAGTTAATGACATTTTGCTAATAAAATATTTATAAAGAAAGGCCTATTGAATGCTTGTAAGAACATTTAATAGGTCTTTCTTTTATTGTTTATAATTCATTTTAATCATAATTTACTTTTATATAGAATAAGATATGAAAGAGAAATGTAGTTTGATATAAATTAAGGAGGGACTATAAGGTGGAGCTTGTTAAGAAAAATATACACATGAATAAGTTGAAATGCAAGAGTACCCTGCAGCTTACATTGGACGATGATTTTAATGTTCCTGATGTGAAACCAGACATTGCAAATATTATTACAGAGCAGGGAGAAGTAAAGATTAATGAAATAAAGGCTATGAACGGTAAACTTTTAGTTAAGGGAGCTCTGGGCTTTAATATACTTTATTTAAGTGAGGATGCTCATAGTCCAATACATAATATTTCAGGGGAAATTCCTTTTGATGAAGTTGTCAATATGGAAGCCTCTTGTGCAGATGATGAGCCAACAGTAAGCTGGGAGCTAGAAGACTTGTCCACGGGGTTAATAAATTCAAGAAAACTAAGTGTCAAATCTATTCTTAGTCTAAACATCACCATAGATGAGCTATATGATGAGGAAACAGCAGTTATGGTAGAAGGTTCTGATGATGTCCAGTATATTAATAAGAAGATTGAGGTTACAGAGGTAAGTATCAATAAAAAAGATACATTTAGAATTAAGGATGAAATACTACTTCCTACAAACAAGGGAAACATTTCTTCAATCCTATACAAGGACATTCAACTAAGTAATATGGAGGTTAGACTTTTAGAGGACAAATTTACCATTAAGGGAGAGCTTCCAATATTTATTCTCTACAGTACTGAAAGTGAAGAAAGTCCTATGGAATACTATGAGACGGAGTTGGCTTTTGGAGGAACTATTGAATGTAGTGGATGCAATGAAGATATGGTTGATGACATAACATTTAAAGTAGTAAGTAATAATCTAGAAAGTAAATCAGATGAAGATGGAGAAGAAAGAGTTCTAGATTTAGAAGTAGTGCTTGAAATGGATATTATCGCCTATGATATTCAAGAGCCTGAAGTTTTGAGGGATATATATAGTCCATCAAAAGAAATCAATCCTATAAGCCGAGTTGCTGAATATGAAAATCTAGTTATTAAAAACAATAGTAAAAGCCGAGTTGTTGATAGGGTAAAGGTGTCTTCAAATGACCCTAAAATACTTCAGATATGTCATGCAAATGCAGCAATAAAGATTGATGATATTATTCCAGCAGAGACAGAGCTTAATGTTGAAGGGGCAATAGATGTTAATATCCTATATATTACTGAAGAAGATGATAGGCCAATGAATGCTATAAAAGGATCTATACCTTTTGCTCAGGCTATAGAAGTGAAAGGTGTAAAAGCGGACAGTACTTATGACATTAAGCCTAGTGTAGAACAACTTAGCCTTATGATGCTAGACGGTGATGAAATAGAAGTAAAGGCAACAATAAATCTAAATACTATTGTCTTTGACAAAATTAGAGAAGAAATAATTACTGATATAGAAGTATCAGATATTGATCTGGAAAAACTTCAAGCCATGCCTGGAATAGTTGCTTATATAGTAAAGCCCAAAGATACTCTATGGGATATTGCAAAAAGCTACTATACCACAGTAGAGGCAATTATAAATATAAATAATCTTGAAGAAGACACAATAAAAGAAGGGGATAAATTAATTATTCTTAAAAAGGTAGAGGTTGCTATCTAAGAATGATTAATCTTAAGGCCAATAGGGCTTAGTAAGATAAATACGTTTTCTAAACTTGGCCTTTTTTATAGAATTGTATGCTTTTTTAGCTACCCCTTGATCTTCAAATAGTCCAAAAACTGTTGGACCACTACCACTCATCAAGGCTACAAGGGCTCCATTGTCAACCATCATTTTCTTGATTTTATTGATGCTAGGATACTTCTTAATTGTAACTAACTCTAGGACATTGCCCATATAAGAGCTTAATTCAAGCAAATCATTATTTTGTATAGCTTTAAGGGAAGCAGAAATATCAGGGTGACTTATAGTATGGTCAAGTTTTAGATTATTATATACTTTCTTAGTTGATACACTAAAGGATGGCTTTACAAGAAGAATAGAACAGTTAGGCATCTTATCTAGAGGAGTAAGAATGTCCCCAATGCCTTGTGATAAAGCTGTTCCCATCATCATACAGAAAGGTACATCGGCTCCTAGTTTGCCCCCAAGTTCCATCATTTCCTCTAAGGATAGGCCAGTATTAAATAATTTATTTAGTCCTTTAATTGTGGCAGCTGCATCTGTACTTCCACCAGCTAAGCCAGCAGACACAGGAATTTGCTTGTATATATTTACAAAAACCCCTTGATCTATATTATAAGTTTCTGTAAAAAGTTCTACTGCCTTATATACGATGTTCTTATGGTCTAAAGGTATATAAGGCAGATTGCTTTTTAATTTAATCTCTCTGCTATCATTTTTACGTATGTATATTTTGTCATGTAGCTTAATTGACTGCATAATCATATTAAGTTCATGATATCCATCATCTCTCTTGCCAATTACATCTAAGGCAAGGTTTATCTTAGCATGGGCTTTTATGTTAATAGAATTCATATCATTTACCCCTTTCATATTTTTATATTTTATCATATAAAAGCGGCTATTACAATTAAGTGAAGAACCAATCCTTAAAGAGTTCCCACAATTTAAACTTATATATAACTTTTATTTCTTTGTCAGATAAAAGTTCATGGTATTCATCATCAGTAAGAAGGTATTGAAGTTGGTCTCCGCTTTCTTCGTCCACTATGCTATAGGTTTCATCCACAAAGCATAGGGGAGGGAAAAGTACACACCACCAGTTTTCTCCCTTAGCTTTACCGATTTTTACTTGCAGGGCGTCATAATCTCCAGGTGGGAAAGTATATGATCCATAAACCTTCATAGGAAAATATGCACTTGTTAAGGAAACAGACACTGTATTGTCAGAGCTATTATCAGTAATAATCTCCTCTGCAGTTAATTTAATTTCATTTATTCTACTTTCTATTATATCCAAAGCCTGGTCCTTACTTTTAGCATCCTTCAGTAAGGGTGATAATTCTTTAACTAAGGCGTCTTTTACCTTGTATTTAAGGACTTGCTCATCATAAGTATTTCCGCTTGCAACAACATGAAACCGAATAATCTCGTCTGCAATACCCTTTTGGACTTGCTTAGCCTTTGCCTCACTTGTGAAGATAAAAACAAGTAAGCATAATAAAAGAAATAAGGATGCAAGTGAAAATAGAAATCTAAATGATTTTTTTGATGACATAAAGGCCCCCCTTCATCAACTAATATAAATTTATTATGTAGCAAAAGAACTTATCTAAGTATTGCCATGAATTATGATTTTATTCTTTAGCTTGAACTTAAATTTATTACATAGTACAATTATTAGTCTTAGAGGACATATAAGACAGGATTATAAAAGAAAGTGGGGAAAGGAGTGGCTATGAAAAGACAAGTAAAAGTAAGGATAATCGGAAGGCAAGGGGAACTAGAAGAAGATAAGGTTGAAAAAGAACTATCTGCATCCTATTATTTTCGTAATAAGTGCCATTATCTTTTATTTGAAAAAAATGATTTGATATCAAGGTTGAAGGCTTCTAGTGAAGAAGTTAGTATAAACAGTCACACTAGTAAAATGATATTTAATACAGATGGGGAAACTAGAACGTCTTATTATACTCCCTACGGCTGCTTGGAGATGAGGATAGATACTAGGCTTATAAAAATCCACAAAAAAGAGGACCTAATAGTCATAAATATATGCTATAAACTGTCCTCTGCTGGGGAAATTATTTCAGAAAATATAGTTGATATTATTATTGAGCTTGAATAAAGCCATTTTCATCAATTTTAATACCAAATGATATACTTTCAATAAAATCAAAATATTCTTTTTTCTCAATCTCATCATGAATCATGTAAGTGTATGTGTCTTCACACATTGCAGGAACAATTTGAAAGTCCATACTGTTGTCAGGGTTGAGGATTATCTTAAAAAGGGCTGTTTCCCTTGTTGCACTGGAGAACCAGAAGTTACCAAGGCTATAAACAATAGGCTTCCCTTGATAGATCTCAATTCCCTGTAAGACATGGGGATGGCTACCGATAACAGCATCTGCTCCTGCATCAATATATAATTTCCCCAGGTTTTTCTGATAGTCTAAAAGGTTATGGGTGTTTTCTTTTCCCCAATGAACATATACCACAACAAAATCACTATTGGCTTTAGCTTCTTCTATTGAAGGTGTGAACTGCGCAGGAACATAGGTTCCAATCACTCCAGGTCTTGTATCTGTTGCATACCAATCCATAACAGGAATTACATGAGAGGCAGCTACAATCCCAATTGTTTTATCTTCAATAGTATAGTAAATAGGGGCTTTTGCCCGGTCTCTATTAATACCAGCACCTACGTAATCAATACCAGCATCATCTAAGCTATCAAATGTATCAAGTAATGCTTCCTCTCCATAATCTAAGGAGTGGTTATTAGCAAGGGATACAATGTCAACCCCCATTTCATGAAGAATATTAACCCTTTCAGGATTAGCCCTAAAGGTATATTGTTTATTTGCAGCCTTTGTTCCTCTTAGGCTGTAAGCAAATTCGTTATTTAGCATCATTACATTAGCATTGGTCATTTCATCTATAAGGTCTTGGGATATGCCTCCGACAATGCCTTTGGCCTCTTCATCGTACTTTCTTATTGGTTTAGAGCTTTCATCAAAATTAATATCACCAGCGAAGGCCATGATAATTGGAGAAGGATCATCTTCTTGATCTTCTACTATTGGCGTTGGGCTGGGTTCGGGCGTAGGACTTGGTTCAGGTGTAGGTTCAGGGATATCCTCTGAAGAACCTAGGTCTTTTGAGTCATAACCCTCTACATCTTTATTTTGTGCTTGTTCCTGTTCTTTTTTATCGTCAAGGCGGCCTTGTCTTTCAAAAGCATAAAGAACACTTCCTCCTAATAATAATAAAAGACCAATAATTATAAATATATAAAATAAAACTTTCTTTTTGTTCATATGACTCCTTTGTGCTTGTAGATATTTTATTTCTTTTTAGAAAAACTAGCAGCCTTATTCTTGATTTTCTGCATAAAACCTACTTTTTCAGGTTTGGCTAGGCCTGATCTTAAGCCTTTAACATCCATAATATATATACCACTTAAGACAGCCTTAACTTCCTTCTTTACAGGTATCTGATCATAAATGGCCATATCACAGATTAAGGACATTATCTTTGGACCTATTTTTGCTTTAACAATAGGAACTTTTGAAGACCGTAAGTATCTTGGTGTCTGTTCAAGTACAATGGCGGGAAGGCCTGCATCTTTCAATTTCATTTTTTTCTTGTCAATAACAAGAATAGAAACCGTTTGTGAAGCGGCTTTCATCTGAGTCTCAGATTCTATTTGTTTTTTCTCGAGTTTTTTACCTACAAAATATAAAACAAGTAAAACGACAGCTACAATTATAGCAACAACTAATAAAACAGTTAAAACTTTATCCATAACTTATGTACCTCCTGGTTTGTATTTATTTGTGCCCTTAGGCATGGTATATTGTAACACTTAGATCACATCAAATCAATTTATAATTTTTGTCTAAAGTTTCTTTGATAATTTCTTGTACATGGGCACCTAAAAACTTTCTTTCTTCCTTTTCTAAATCATTAGGATAGATAGGTTTACCAAACTCAACAATTACATGGGAAGATTTAATCCGTGGAAATTGATTTTCCAGGATAGAATCTGTATTAGTAATTGAAATGGGAACTATAGGGCAGCCAGTTTTCTCTGCTATTTTAAAGCTACCCTCTTTAAATGGTAGCATTTCCTTAGCTTGGTTTCTTGTTCCTTCTGGTGCGATAAATACAGATTGCCCATTTTTAACTAGTTCTATTCCTTCTAGTATAGTTTTAAGTCCTTGTCTAATGTCATTCCTATCTATAAATAGACCTTGAATCAATTTCATCCATATATTTAAAAATGGTACTTTAGCTAATTCTATTTTGCCTATGAAACTAGTAGGGTTAGGGAAGGAGACATAAGTTGCAGGGATATCAAAAAAACTTCTATGATTTGATATATATAAAACAGCCTCATCCTTAGGAATGTTTTCTTCCCCTATTACAGTTCTTTTCACTCCTCCTAGGAAGAGTATAACACGAAAAACCCAGGATATAATGGCTTTCGAACCACGAGCCATAGCTTTAGGATTGGTTTTTCTTAAAATAAGCAAAACTATGACTACAGGAATGGTTAATATAAAAAATAAGAGTAAAAAAATTAGGATTAATATAAGTCTTATCATAATTCCTCCGTATATTCATCTAAGTTAGGGTCAGGTACATCTTCATCTTCAACAAGACTGTCATCATCTAACTTATTATCTTTATTGCAAAGTTCATCTTCTGGCTCATTCTCACACTCATCAGGGTGAGGTTGGTCATCAGGTTCATCATCTAACTGGTCATCTAATTCATCATCTAACGGGTCATCTAGCTCATCATCTAATTCGTCATCTAATTCGTTATCTAGCTCATCATCTAATTCGTCATCTAATTCGTTATCTAGCTCATCATCTAATTCGTCATCTAACTCCTCATCTAACTCATCATCAAGCTCTTCATCCAATTCGTCATCTTCAAGTTCTTCTGGGTCAGGAGTCGGAGTAGGAGGCACATAGTTAATTAGGCTGGCGTATTCTTTCTCAAAATTAAATTCTTCACTCATTTCATAATTATAATACACCTCTAAAATCATATCATTTTCATATAGATAATTTGCCAATTCTTTACCAACATAACGAACATGCCAAGGTTCATACTCATAACCTGTAACATTTATAGTATCGTATCCATATCTAATAATAAACCCATAATGATGGGCATTGTCTACAAGCCACTGTCCTTCAGCAGTGTCGGCAAAGCGGGTAACTAATCGGTATCTCAAGCCTTTAGTAGATATATCCATAGCAAGGCCAGTCTGATGTTCACTGACACCTGGTACTGCTGAATACTTTAGTGTGTAGTTTTTACCTTTTTTAACTATGTTATTTAAAAATATAGTTCTCTGCCTTTTATAAGAGCGATAACCAGATACACCATATAAAAAGTGCCCCTCTTTCTCTGCAGCTGCAAAGAGCTCTTCTATAGCTTCTGCAGCAACGGCACGCATTAATTTTCTATCCTCTAATCCAGGAGTATCAAATCTTATGTTAGGCATAACTAAATCTTTAGGAACATAGTCCTTGGGAAGATTGTGCTCCTTATTTACAAACACAGTAATACTTTCGGGGTCTAGGTCTATTACCCTATTTGGTTTCCAGTCTTTATTCATATTATCACCTTCTATGACATTATTATTATCATATTCATTAGGTGGTCTTGTGTATGTATCTTTTTGTGCAATATCTTCGATTTTATTATCCTCAGGGTTGGCTGGTACAATGGCAGGATGGCTGTCTAAACTTGAAGCAGAGATAATATCTTCATCTCTATTTTTGGAAGAAACTTTCCTTTCGCCTGTAATAAAAAATATTACTAGTGTGAATAAGGAAAGCATAATAGTTGTTCCTAAAATAATTGTAATTCTTCTACATGTCAAAAGTTTTCCTCCTTTAATACTTGTCTAGCATTAAGCGTTATTTTAGTTTTCTGGCAATGAAGACAAGTCATCTAGAAGGGTAGTCTTCATTTGATACAATTTGTTGGACAAGTCTACGTATACCTCATGGGGATTTGTTAGACGTCTTGCTTCATCCCATAAAGTATCTAGTTCTTTTTGGCAGTAATCTTTAATTTCCATAACAGATGGAGATTCATAAATACATTTCCCTGATTTAAATATTGGTACAAGAAGTTCTCTTAAAACGTAAGTATCAGGCTCTAGATAAGTTTTCTTCCAAGTTGCAACTGGATCAAAGAGAAGGAGGGGATCAGAGGATGAATATTCTTCATCTTCTAAGGCAATTAAATCCGCCTTAATCTTTCCAGTATCTTTTTCATATATACGGTATACTTTTTTGTTGCCAGGGTTGGTTACCTTTTCTTGATTATCTGAAAGTTTAAGTTTTGGTATAAAGTGCCCGTCCTCTTCTATAGCTGCAAGCTTATAAACTCCACCGAAAGCAGGGCAATCCTTTGAAGTTATTAATTTTGTTCCAACTCCCCAGGAATCAATTCTGGCCCCTTCAGCCATAAGGGATTCAATTATATGCTCATCTAAATCATTGGATGCTGTTATCTTAGCGTCAGGAAAGCCAGCATTGTCAAACATCTTTCTAGCTTTCTTAGATAGATAAGCTAGGTCCCCACTGTCTAAGCGAATGCCATATGTTTCAGGTGCTTTACCAGCATCTTTAAGCTCCTGGAAGACTTTAATAGCATTGGGAACTCCAGAACGAAGTGTATCGTAAGTGTCAACCAACAAGGTTATGTTTTTAGGGTATAGTTCAGCGTACTTACGGAAGGCATCAAGTTCATTATCAAAACTCATAATCCAGCTGTGGGCATGGGTTCCTAGGGCGGGAACATCATATTGCTGTGCTGAAAGAACATTACTGGTTCCAGTGCAGCCACCAATTATAGCAGCCCTTGCGCCTAGAGTAGCAGCATCTGGCCCTTGAGCCCTTCTAAGACCAAATTCCATAACTGAGCCACCTCTAGTAGCATAGACAACTCGAGAAGCCTTTGTAGCAATTAAACTCTGGTGGTTAATAATATTAAGTAAGGCGGCTTCAATTAATTGTGCTTCAGTTATTGGGGCAATAACTTTTAATAAAGGAACCATAGGGAAAACAACGGTACCCTCTGGAATAGCATACATATCTCCTGTAAATTTAAAGTCTTTAAGATAAGCTAAAAAGTCTTCATCAAAAATCTCAAGACTTCTTAGAAAATCAATATCGGCAACAGTAAAATGCAGATTTTTAATATATTCAATAACTTGTTCTAAACCAGCGCAAATGGCATAGCCACTTCCACATGGATTCTGTCTGTAAAAAACATCAAAAACAACAGTATCATTCTTCTGATTTTTATAGTAACCTTGCATCATAGTTAATTCGTAAAAATCAGTTAAGAGGGTTAGATTTTGTTTCTCCATTACAATAATCTCCTTTTGTATAAAATCACATTCATATACTTAACATTGTTATTATATACTAGATTAATTGAAGTTACCATATAAATAGCGAAAAATGTGCTATTGACATTATAAATGATTTGTATTACTATCATAACAAATGAAAACAAGTTAATGACGATGACGAAGACAGTAAGCATTATGTGAAAGGCAAAGCGAACCAGGGATAGTGAGAGCTTGGTGCAAGTAGCAGGTGGCTGAATATCACTTCTGAGTCGCACAGCCCAAAGGGGAACCTAGTAGGTTGTGCCGGTATCCACCGTTATCAGGATAATGTATAAGCTATTAAGGCTTTGTATGTGAAAAGGTGGTAAATGAAAGCAATGCTCTCGTCCTATTTCGGATGAGGGCTTTTTTGTTATTTTACTTCGATCCTGGATTGTTTAAGCCGTAATTGATAATAATGAGATTAGTGAGATAAGGAGGACCTGCTATGTATGATAAGGTGTCAACAGATTTGAATTTTGTTGAAAGAGAAAAGAAGGTTTTAGATTTTTGGAAAGAAAATGAGGTATTCGAAAAAAGCACCCAACTTAGAAGGGGAGGAGAAAAGTTCACATTTTATGATGGACCTCCAACTGCAAATGGAAAGCCTCATATTGGCCATGTGCTAACAAGGGTAATCAAAGACATTATACCAAGATATAAAACGATGAAGGGCTATGATGTTCTTAGAAAAGCAGGCTGGGATACCCATGGATTACCTGTAGAATTAGAAGTTGAAAAAAGGTTAGGAATCAATGGTAAAGATCAGATAGAGGAATATGGATTAGAAGAATTCATTCAGGAATGTAAGAAGAGTGTATGGAAATATAAGAATATGTGGGAGGATTTTTCCGAGACAGTTGGTTTTTGGGCTGATATGGACGATCCTTATATAACTTATGAAAATGATTACATTGAATCTGTTTGGTGGTCACTTAAGGAGATTTGGAATAAGGACTTACTATATAAAGGCTTTAAGGTTGTTCCTTATTGTCCAAGATGTGAGACACCACTTTCAAGCCATGAGGTGGCTCAAGGATATAAAGATGTAAAAGAAAAATCTGCAATTGCAAAGTTTAAGTTGAAAGATACTGAGGATGAATATTTCTTAGCGTGGACAACTACTCCTTGGACTTTGCCATCCAACGTGGCTCTTTGTGTTAATCCAGAGGAGACCTATGTTAAGGTTAAGGTTTTTGTGGATGACAAGGGAAATGTTATTAATAAAAGCAAAGAACATGAGTCCTGTGATGGTAACCACGACCATGGAGAACTTAAGGTGGAAAAGTATATTCTTGCTGAGGCTCTTGTAGATGATCTTCTAGAAGGGGCATATGAAGTAGAAGAAAGTTACCTAGGTAAGGACCTAGAATATATAGAATATGAACCATTATTTGATTATGCTAAAATAGATAAAAAAGCATATTATGTCACATGTGATACATTTGTTACCTTAACTGATGGTACAGGAATAGTTCATATAGCTCCTGCTTTTGGTGAGGATGATAGCCAAGTGGGAAGAAGATATGATCTACCTTTTGTACAATTAGTAGATGGTAAAGGAGAGTTTAAAGAAGAGGCTACAGATTTTGCAGGAGTTTTTGTTAAGGATGCAGATGAACAAATTATGAAGATGCTTTATGACAAGGGGCTTTTATTCAAGGTTGAAGCCTTTGAACATAATTATCCTTTCTGTTGGCGATGTGACACACCTTTAATTTATTATGCAAGGGAATCTTGGTTTATTAAGATGACCTCTGTAAGAGATGAGTTAATTGAAAATAATGAAACTATTAATTGGATGCCAAAAAGTATTGGTAAGGGACGTTTTGGTGATTGGATAAGAAATGTACAGGATTGGGGAATTTCAAGAGACCGTTATTGGGGTACACCACTTCCTGTTTGGGAGTGTGCGGAAGGACATTATCACTGTATTGGTAGTATAGAAGAATTGAAATCCATGTCCGATAACTGTCCTGATGATATTGAACTTCACGTACCCTATATTGATAAAGTAACTATTGAATGTCCACAATGTCAAAAAGAGATGAAAAGGGTTAAACCAGTAATTGACTGCTGGTATGATTCCGGGGCTATGCCTTTTGCACAGTGGCACTATCCTTTTGAGAACAAAGAAATATTTGAAGAACGTTTCCCTGCTGATTTCATCAGTGAGGCAGTGGATCAAACTAGAGGTTGGTTCTACTCCTTATTGGCAATTTCAACAGTAGTTTTTGAGCAAACTTCATT
>CAYOAJ010000005.1:5264-9110 GCA_964401895.1 uncultured Herbinix sp. | reverse complement strand
GGACACGTACAGGATGCAGATGGACAGAAGATGTCTAAGTCTAAGGGAAATGCAGTAGATCCATTTGAAGCCCTAGAAAAGCACGGGGCAGATGCAATACGCTGGTACTTCTATACTAATTCAGCCTTATGGCTACCTAACCGCTTTAGTGATGGGGAGGTAACAGAAGGTCAGAGAAAGTTTATGGGAACCCTATGGAACACATATGCCTTCTTTATTCTATATGCTAATATTGACCAGTTTGATGCTACAAAGTATGAATTAGAATATGATAAACTACCCGTTATGGATAAATGGCTACTTTCTAAACTTAACTCTTTAATTAAGCAAGTAGATCAAGACCTTGAAAATTATCGTATTAGAGAGGGAGCTGAGGTCCTAGCTGACTTCGTAGATGACCTATCCAATTGGTATGTAAGAAGAAGTAGAGAGCGTTTCTGGGCAAAGGGAATGGAGCAGGATAAGATTAATGCTTATATGACTCTATACACTACATTAGTGGAAATATCTAAGTTAGCTGCTCCATTTGTTCCATTTATGACAGAAAAGATATATCAGAACTTAGTAGTAGGAATTGATGAAGATGCTCCAAAAAGTGTTCATCTAAGCGATTATCCGACTTATAATGAGGATTATATAAATGAAGAGCTTGAAGTTAATATGGACCAAGTCTTACAGATAGTAGTTCTTGGCCGTGCATGTAGAAATACTGCCAACATTAAGAATCGTCAGCCTATTGGTAAGATGTATGTGAGAACACAAGATCAATTGTCTGAGTTTTTCATAAAGATAATAGAAGAAGAGCTTAATATTAAGGAAGTACTGTTTACTGATGATGTAAGCGAATTTACGACTTATAACTTTAAGCCACAGCTGAAAATCTTAGGGCCTAAGCTTGGTAAAGATGTTGGTAAGCTTGGAAATCTATTAAAAGATTTAGATGGTAAGCTTGCTATGGATGAGATAAATGCTAGAGGTAAATTGAAAATCAATCTAGAGGGACGAGAAATTGATCTGGATAAAGAAGAGCTACTAATTGAGGCAACTGAGATGGAAGGCTATGTATCTGATTCTAACCGAGATCTGATTGTGGTTCTTGATACTAACCTTAGTCAGGACTTAATAGAAGAAGGTTTCGTTAGGGAAATTATCAGTAAGATTCAGACTATGCGTAAGGATGCTGGATTTGAAGTTATGGACAACATTAAAGTATATCAAAGTAATAATGATAAGATTAAAGATATTATGAGTGACAATAGTGAAGAAATAATGTCAGAAGTTCTTGCTAAGGATATAATCTTTGGTCAAGAAAAGGGCTTTATTAAGGAATGGGACATCAATGGTGAAAAGGTGACCCTAGCTGTTGAAAAATACAAATGATAAATAGATGAAATAGTATATGGCTTATTTACTTTTCCTAATAAATAGTTTATAATACTTTTAGGTATAGGAGATTTTTATTGTGTATTTTGTACAGTTTATAATGATATTTCAGGAAGGATGAGGTCATATGAAGTTAGTATATGCAATAGTAAAGGATATTGACAGTATTGATGTTACAAAAAAGCTTAATAAAGAAGGTTACTATGTTACTAAACTGGCCTCAACAGGTGGTTTTCTAAAAGAGGGTAATACTACATTAATGGTAGTTACAGAGAAAGAAAAAGTTGATGGACTAATTAAAATTGTTAAAGAAGAATGTGGTCCTAGTAGGCAGGTTCGTGCCGAATCAATGATTAGATCTAACCCAGATTTTGCACCTGTCAACACAGTTGTTAATTTAGGAGGAGCAACTATTGTTGTCGTAAATGTAGAGAGTTTTATTAAATTTTAATAAGTAAAATTGTACAATATAAAGGGACCAGTTATGTGAAGAATCTCTTCAGGGAACTGGTCTCTTTAATCTATGAATTTGATACACATGTGAAAGGGTGTTATAATTGAGCGACCTTGTATAAAAAAAGGATTATAGAATTTAAGCGACATAACCAAGGGGGTTACATATGACTTATATTGTTACAGATATGCTTCCTAAGGATTTACTAGAGGAGCTAAAAACTAAGAGTATATCTAAGGAAGAGTTGATTTTTTCAGCCAGATCAGATATGAATGAAGAAAGGCGTTATAGTGACGGCTATGTTATTTTAACAAAGAAGCGGTTAATTATAACAAGACTTCCAGTGGACGAAAAAAGGGTCCGGGTTTTCGGAGGATATAGAGACCATGATTTTTTAAAACAAGAAAACCTCAATAGGGATTGGAAGATTGATATTTATTCTTTGAATCAAATAGAATCCATAGAAGTTGAAATGTTAGTAACGGGAGGACGCTTATACGGCACTATAGATAGTGAAGATTATGTATTGGCCGTGTTCACCAACTCATGTATGGGCGAAATGAAGCGTCTTGAGAAAACATTTAAGAGTATTAAACAGGAAATAGATATAAAAGAAGTAGATTTTGGGCTTTCAGTTGAAGATGACCATTGCCCTGTGTGTGGAACTAGATATCCAAATAGTAATAGAAAGATTTGCCCAAAGTGTATGGATCGTAAGTCTATATTCTTTAGGACTTTGGCTTATTTTAAGCCTTATAAGGGCAAATTAATTGTTGTGGGATTTTGTATTATTATCTCAGCTTTACTTAATCTTATATGGCCGTATCTTAATGGTACAATTCTTTATGATAAGGTTTTGGCCAAAGATCCAGAACTATTAGAGTTCTTTGGACTTCCTGCCGGCAAGGCTATTTACCTATTATTTGCCCTTGTTCTTACTATGTTTTTAACAAGGCTTGTAATTCATTTGTTGAATATGGTTCAGGGAGTTGTTACAGCAAAGATAGTACCTAATGTTGTAAAAGAGATTAAGTCTCAAGTCTTTGATTCTATGTCAAAATTATCTGTAAGTTTTTATAATAGAAGGCAGACAGGTGGCCTGATGACTAGGGTCTTAGATGATGCAGATCAAGTGACGGACTTCTATATTGATGCCCTGCCCTACTTTTTCTTACACTCACTAACAATTATTTTTATAAGTGCTATTATGTTGATAATGAATTGGAAACTTGCTATAGCTTCCTTGTTTCTTCTTCCGGTTTTAACATATATCAGTGTAAAGATGCTTCCAAAGCTATGGAATTTTTATAGTAAAAGACATAGGGCTAATCGAAGTTTAAGGGGACAAGTTAATGATAATATAACTGGTGCCCGTGTAGTTAAGGCCTTTGGTCAAGAAGAACAAGAGCGTAAAAGATTTGATAAATACAATCAGAGAGTTAAGGGAGTAGAGTTAAATCTAGTAGCCTTTGATAACAGATATGTGGCTCTTTATAATATAGTTCAGAATATATCTTCGGCTATTGTTATAGGGCTAGGCTCTATCTTAGTTCTAAGTGATGCCACAGGTATGAGATTAGGTACTTTAGTTACTTTTGTAGGCTATGTAAATCAACTTAGAAATCCACTTAATTTTATGTCTCAGATATTTAGGAGATGGACTGAAAGTATGAATAGTTCACAGCGAATTTTTGAGATAATTGATGCAGTTCCAGAAGTACAAGAAAGTGACGATCCAGTTAAACTTGGAGAAATGAAAGGTCATATAAGCCTGAAAAACGTGACTTTTGGATATGAACCTAACAAGCCAGTACTTAAAAATATTGGTTTCTCTGTGGAATCAGGCCAGATGCTAGGGATAGTAGGCCGTTCTGGAGCAGGGAAATCAACCTTAGTTAATCTTATTTCTCGTTTATATGATGTGGATGAAGGGGAGATTCTTATTGATGGAATTAATATTAGGGAACTTTCCTTTGATGATTTGCATAAAAACATTGCCATGGTATCCC
>CAYOAJ010000005.1:0-5254 GCA_964401895.1 uncultured Herbinix sp. | reverse complement strand
CAGGAAACATATATATTTATGGGAACTGTAGCTGAAAATATTGCATATGCCAGACCAGATGCTTCTTCCGATGATATTGTAATGGCTGCAAAGATGGCAAGCGCCCATGACTTTATCTGTAAGATGCCAGATGGTTATGATACTATGATTGGTTCATCTGGAAGAACTTTATCAGGAGGAGAAAGACAAAGGGTATCAATAGCAAGAGCTATATTGGCTGATCCTAAGATTCTTATACTAGATGAGGCTACAGCATCGGTAGATACAGAAACAGAGCGGGCTATTCAGAATGCTTTGTCATTACTAGTTGAAGGAAGAACCACTTTATCAATTGCTCATAGGTTATCAACTTTAAAAGATGCAGATTTCTTGGTTGTACTTGATGAAGGAAAGATAACTGAAGAGGGTACACATAGGGAACTTTTAGAACAAAAGGGTACCTATTATAAATTAATGCAGCTACAAACCAAGGCACTAGCTATGAGAGGAATCGATTAATAGATTTTACGAGGTGATAAATATATGAGACAGAAAGAAGATTTACTAAAAGATGAATTTGATTTTAGCCAAATGGATCAGCAGTCTGAGGATTTATTGGAGATAAGATATATAAATAAAGATAATGCCAAGTTCGCTAAGACAGCTGGTGGTTTTGTTTCTCTGGAATATCAAGGAGACTTTTATGAAAGAGTTGGGGTATATCGCACATTTCCATTTACTGATCCAAACCGATATATATCAATACGAGAGCCTGATGATAAAGCTAGGGAAATTGGAATTATCAAGGACCTATATACAGACATATCTGAGGAAGAAGTTAAGATTCTCAATGAACAGATGGATCTAAGATACTTTACTCCAGTAATAGAGAAGATTGTTGATATAAAAGAAGAGTATGGATATGCGTATTTTGATGTTGTTACTAACTATGGTCCTAGTAAATATACAATTCACATGAGTAGTGGATCAGTTGTTCAACTTTCAGAGACAAGAATTTTGATAACTGATTTAGATGGAAATAGATATGAGATTCCAGACACTAGCAAATTAACCCCAGGAGAATTAAAAAAGTTGGATCTATTTTTATAATATGGAGGCAAAACAATTATGAATTTAAAATACAAACTGCCTAAAAAAGAAACGGAGCTCTTAAATCTCTCAGAAGAGGAAAGTATATGGTATTGTGCTCCCTATGATATTTATAAGGAAAAGGGTTTCGAAAATTTTGGTTATGTAGTAGTAACAGAAGAGAGATTAGTTGTTTTAAATCAAGATGAAATACTTGAGGAAATATGGCTTGCTGATTGCGAAAAAATTCACTGTGAAGCCCTTGTGGATAACGGTGTTTTGGTTGTGCGAAAAGATAATGTAGACTATATAGTTGCAAGGTTCTCTATGAAGCATCTATCAAGATTTTCTTATATTGCACGGGGGGCAGATCTTTTAGTCAAGGATACAAAGAGGCTAGTTGTTAGTAAAGATAGGGAAAGAGTCTGTGACCAATGTGGCAGAGCTCTACCAGGAACCAGTTCTTGTCCCCATTGTGATGGTCGATTTTTAACCTTAAAAAGATTTTGGAAATTATGCGGAGACCATCAGATAAAACTGGTATTAGTATCTCTTTTAATGGTAGTAGCGTCAGTAATTAATTTGTATATGCCAGAAGTGCAAAAAAGGTTTATAGATGGTGTCTTATATGAGAGGACAGGAGACATATATGACGTACTTATTTTTATTGGTAAGATGGCAATTTTAACAGCTGCTCTTTTAGTTGTTAACCTAATTAAAAACTGGTGGTGTGCCACTCTTGGAGCAGGAATTAGTATGGATCTAAGAGATAAGCTTTATAATAAACTTCAGGGACTTTCCTTATCATTTATACAAAGGAGAAGGCCAGGAGAATTAATAAATCGTGTGGTTTGGGACACGGCACACGTTAGAGCATTTATGGAAAATGTTTTTAGTAATATGTTCTCCACTTTAGTAACAATGATTGGTGCATTAATTGCCATGCTAATTATGAATCCATTATTAACATTGTTATCAACAGTTTTTGTAATAGTTGTTGTGATTTTAAACCGTGTATTTAGGCAAAAGACTAGAAGAATGTTTCGTGCACAAAGTAGGAGGTCGGACAAGCTAAATTCATCCTTACAAGATGTTATTTCAGGTATTAGAGTTGTAAAATCTTTCGGTAAGGAGAAAGAGGAAGCCCAATCTTTCCGCGAAGAGACTGAGAATTTTGCAAGAGTACAAGAAAGGAATGAGGTTTTCTGGGCATACTTCTATCCCCTGGTAGCTTTTATTATGGGTATAGGGACATATGTTGCAACATACTTTGGTGGTGCTTTGGTTTTAGATGGCAGTATGACCACAGGTGAATTGATTCAGTTTATTACTTATACAGGAGCCCTTTTCGGCCCCCTAGGATGGATGAATCACTTGCCAAGGTCCCTTAGAAGAATGGTTAACTCCCTAGAGAGGATTTATGATGTTCTAGATGAGGAACCAGACATTGTGGATGGAGAAAATGCAGTGGATCTTGATATTAAGGGTGAAGTTGAGTTTAGGAATGTTAGCTTTGGATACAAGACTTATGAGCAGGTTCTAACAGGTATTAATCTGAAAGTAGAGCCTGGAGAAATGATTGGTCTTGTCGGCTCTTCAGGAACGGGTAAGTCTACTATGATTAACTTAATAATGCGTCTATATGATGTAGAAGAAGGGGCAATTCTAATTGACGGGGTAGATATACGTAACATTAATATAAATAGTTTACACTCTCAATTAGGGGTAGTATTACAGGAGACTTTCTTGTTTACTGGAACAGTATTTAATAATATAAAATTTGCAAAACCTGATGCAAGTCAAGAGGAGGTTATTGCAGCTGCAAAGGCAGCCAATGCTCACGACTTTATTGTTAAGATGCCTGATGGTTATAATACTTATATAGGAGAAAGAGGCTTTACTGTATCTGGAGGAGAAAGGCAGAGAATAGCCATAGCAAGAGCTATCTTAAATGATCCAAAGATTCTTATCTTGGATGAGGCAACCTCTAGTCTTGATACGGAAAGTGAATATCTAATTCAAGAGGCTTTAAATAGACTTCGTGAAGGAAGGACTACTTTTGCAATTGCTCATAGGTTGTCTACTTTGAGAGAGGCAGATAGAATTGCGGTTATAGATGATCATAAAATTGCAGAGATAGGAACCCATAATGAATTAATAGAGCAAAAGGGTGTTTACTATAAGTTAGTAACTGCACAATTAGAGATGCAAAAGGTTGATAATTTGTAGGTTGAAAAATTTACTAGTGAAAAGTCTGTGAAATTAGCTTTTTTGCTTTTAATTTTTATAAAAATATGTTATAACAGATATAGTAATAAATATCTGGTCGGCATTATGTTGTCGATCTAAATGGGAAGGAAAAAGAAATGAGAAAAAGAGTATTATTTATAGTATTAAGCATCTGTATAATGTTTGCTTTTACAGGATGCGGATTTTTAGCAAAGCAAGACCCTAACCAGGTACAAGACAATGAAAAAACTGAAGAGGATACAGACATAGGGGAAGCAGATGCTACCGATGAAGAAGACGCAGAGCCTGTATTTATAGAGAATAAATTATCTAAAGGCGAATACAAACTTGAAGATCATATAAAGTTAGGCCAATACAAAGGAATTGAAGTAAAGCTAGAAGAAAAGAAAATAACCGAAGATGATGTTAATTTAAGTATACAGTTTGCTATAAGAGATAGTGGCGGGGAATTAACAGAGGTTACTGACAGACCTTTAAAAAAGGGTGACACTATAAATATGGATTTTGAAGGAGTAAAAGATGGAGAGCCATTTGAAGGTGGAACAGCTGAAGGATATGAAATTATAGTTGGCTCAGGAGCTTTTGTTCCTGGCTTTGAAGATCAACTTGTAGGAACAAATGTAGGAGATGAGCTGGAGCTTGATATAACTTTTCCAGATGATTACTATGAAGAACTTGCTGGACAAGATGTTATCTTTAAGGTAAAGGTTAATGGAATAAAAGAATATGACCTCAATGAGGAATATGTAAAGAATTATACAGACTATAATTCTGTAGAAGAATATAAGGCTGTAGTTATGGATATGCTTAATGAAGAGCTAGAAAAAGGTATGATAGAAGCTAAGCAGAATGAAGTGTATCTAAAGATTTTAGAGGATTCAGAAATAATTAGTATACCTCAAACATTATATGATTACCACGATGAGGATTTAAGAGTTTATTATAACAACTTTGCTCAAGTCTATGGTATGGACTTAGCAACACTTCTTATGATGTCAGGAATGACTGAGGAAGACTTTGATCAAGAAGTGGAAAAATACGCAGAGACATTTTCTCAAAGAGATTTAGTAGTTGCGGCTATTATTGAAGCTGAGAACATAACCTTATCTGATCAAGAATATGAAGAAGCAGCAGAGACACAAGCTTTAGAATATGGTTATGAAAGTGCCCAAGAGTATATTGAGGTTCAAGGAGAAGAAAGCTTAAGGGAGTCATTCTTAATTAAGAAGGCTTTTGAGTTTATTGCAGCAGAAGCAAAAGAAATATAATAGAAAAAAATGGCTTGACAATAAATTTTTGTAATGTTATACTACGCAAGGTACTATTTTTAAATATGAATTCTGAAAAGGGGCTTATTTAAGTCCCTTTTTATTCTATTTACTATTTGAGAAAACTATTTGAGAAATATTATAAAAGGCAAGAAAGAAAGGAAACAATTTATATAATGATAGAAAAATTAGGTAATATTGCTGCTCTTCCGGAAATCGTAAGAGCAGTAAAGGATATGGGATTTGAAGAACTATCTCCCATACAAAACAAGGCAATACCCGAGATTTTAGCAGGGAATGACGTAATAGGTCAGGCACAAACAGGAACAGGAAAGACTGCAGCTTTTGGAATTCCAATGTTGCACATTATTGATCCTGAGGTAAGAAAGGCCCAAGCTCTAGTGATATGTCCTACGAGAGAGTTAGCCATACAGGTGGCAAAGGAAATCCGTGACTTAGGCAAGTATATGCATGGGATCAAGGTTTTGCCTGTATATGGTGGACAGGAAATATCTAAGCAGATTAGGTCTTTAAAAGGTGGAGTTCAGGTAATAGTAGGAACCCCAGGCAGGATTATGGATCATATGAGAAGAAGAACCATAAGGCTTGATAATGTTAAGTATGTTGTTCTAGATGAGGCAGATGAGATGCTTAATATGGGCTTTAGG
>CAYOAJ010000004.1:19223-24039 GCA_964401895.1 uncultured Herbinix sp. | reverse complement strand
AGGCTATCCATCCCACACCTGAAGGAGTGGGCTTTCCGCCAACCTTGTTTGTAACTAGAAGAAATTCGCTGCATTGATTTTGAAATCGATTCATCCCCTTCTTTCATTAGCAGATGTACATGGTTGTTCATAAGACAATAACCATATATTTTAAAATTGCAAATGCTTTTGTACTTCCCTAAGGTTTTTAAGAACCTTTCCCTATCCTCGTCGTCTTCAAAAATTGTTTGCTTATTAATACCTCTAATTATAATATGATAAACTCCTGTAGCACTTTTCCTTCGTGCAATTCTTGGCAAATGCCTCCCCCTCTCATAATTGATAGGAACTTTCTTTAAAATGTTTTTATGATGCGGAGTTATTATAACACATTTATCATGTTTTTACAATAATAGTGATTTAATTCTTTTTTGGGACAAGGGACCTGACCCTCTGTCCCATTTCTTCATTACTTTTCCTACTAGAAGTGCACTTAAAACAGTTCCTTCCCGTACTCCCTGCACTTCTCTTAAGAAAATTAGAGACAGTATTAAAGAAGATGCCACAACTATTGTATCCATAATAACCTTAACATCACCAAATGATAACTTTTTTATAACTTTCTGATTTACAGCAGACACCATGCCTTCCATCGGCATATTTAACAAATCAGCAGCCATATACAAAGATACTCCTATCGCAACCAAAATAATACTGATAGCAAGCATCGCTAAACTACCTATATATGTAGGGATTGTAAAATCTCCAAGTATCCATTGAGCAAAACTAACAAAATATCCAAAGACACCTGCGAAAATCACCTGACCAAGATCTATCAATTTAAAATCTTTTCTTAATATTATAATTTGAACTAAAACAAATCCGGAATAAACAAGGGTAACACACAGACCCATGCTAATCCCCGATATCCTGCTAATTACATATGGTAGGGAGCTTACAGGAGTAACCCCCAAATTAGAATTTATTGAAAATGAAACTCCAAGGGCTAAAACAAATAAACCAATCAGATACAAGAACACCCTTTTTATAATCCGAACTCCCTTGCTACTACTTTTAACATTTTTTTCGTTCATATCATCATCCTTTCTGGGACAGGGGGTCAGGTCCCTCGTCCCACTTTCCCACATTTTAACATTATGGGACATGGGACCTGACCCCCTGTCCCATATTATACTTTGTCACTTTAAAGTCGTCAAGCAATTTTAAGTTTTGGTGACAAGACAGCAGTCTTGACATTGTCGCAGATATGTGTCATATTATGATGTAAATTATATTTGGAGGTTATGGAATGATTGATGTTGACATTAAGATAGACAAGGTTAAAAGACTGAAGGAGGAAAGGGATGCTGTAATTCTTGCTCATTATTATGTTGAGGATGATGTTCAAGGAATTCCTGATTATGTGGGGGATTCTTATTATTTAAGTAAGATTGCGGCAGAGACGGATCACAAGACTATTTTGTTTTGTGGTGTTTCTTTTATGGCGGAGAGTGCAAAGATTTTAAGCCCTGACAAGACTGTGCTGATTCCTGATTTTAATGCCCATTGCCCTATGGCTAGTATGGCCAGCAAGGACAGTATTATGGAAATGAAATCCAGGTTTGATGACTTAGCTGTTGTATGTTATATTAACTCTACTGTAGAGATTAAGAGCCTCTCCGACGTTTGCGTAACCTCATCTAATGCGGTAAATATAGTGAAAAATTTGCCTAACAAAAATATTTATTTTATTCCTGATGGAAACCTGGGCCGTTTTGTTGCAAAGCAAGTTCCTGAGAAAAATATTATTTTAAATGATGGATATTGCCATGTACATACTAATATCACAATAGATGACATAAATAAGGCAAAGGGGACTTACCCTGAGGCCTTGGTTTTGGTTCACCCTGAGTGTAATGACGACCTCGTGGCAATCGGGGATTATGTTGGAAGTACATCTGGAATAATCGATTTTGCTAGGGAAAGCTCAGCAAAAGATTTTATTATTTGCACTGAGGTAGGCATTCTATATAAACTCAAAGAAAACTGTCCTGATAAAAACTTTCATTTTCCAAATGATCAGCAGATTTGTCCTGATATGAAACTAATTACTTTAGATAAGGTAATTAATTCTTTGGAGAAAACGGAAACTAATGTGGAGGTTGATAAAAGTATAATGAATAAGGCTAAAATGGCCTTGGAAAAGATGCATGACTTAACTTATAATTAGAAAGAAATATAGGAGATTTTACAAAGAAGGCAGAGAAAGGTGGATATTTTTATGATGAATAACATTTCCATGAAAGTTAATATTGATGACTATATTGTAAATGCCCTAAAGGAGGACATTACAAGTGAAGATATAACAACCAACTCTATAATGAGAGAAAAGCAAATGGGTCAAGCAGATTTAATATGTAAAGAAGACGGAGTACTTGCTGGACTTGATGTATTTGCTAGAGTATTTCAAATATTAGATAAAGAAGCTACATTTGAAACTTCATATAAAGATGGAGATTTTGTGAAAAATGGTCAAATTATCGGCAAATTGACTGGGGATATTAGAGTTATACTTTCTGGAGAAAGAACAGCACTTAACTATCTTCAGAGAATGTGCGGTATAGCCAGCTATACAAGAGATCTTGCTGACGAAGTCAAAGATTATCCTATCAAATTATTAGATACCAGAAAAACCACCCCTAATATGAGACCATTTGAAAAATATGCAGTTAAAGTTGGCGGCGGTTATAATCATAGATACAACCTTTCCGATGGGGTTCTAATAAAGGACAACCATATAGGGGCTGCTGGCAGCCTGACAAAAGCCGTTGAAATGGCTAGGGAATATGTTCCTTTCATCTGCAAGATAGAAGTTGAAGTTGAAAACCTAGACATGGTTCAAGAAGCCTTAGATGCAAAGGCAGACATAATTATGCTTGACAACATGGACAATGAAACTATGAAAAAAGCTGTTGAGATGATTGGAGACAAGGCAGAAACAGAATGTTCTGGAAATGTAACAAAAGGTAGACTAAAAGAAATTGCTGAAATCGGGGTTGACTACGTATCCTGCGGAGCACTTACCCATTCCGCACCAATAATGGACATTTCATTGAAGAATCTAAAGCCTATTGAATAAAAGGGACAGGGGCCCGGCCCCCTGTCCCTTTCTGCACAACTCCTAAAAAGATGTTAGTATAATATATATTAAAATATATTGACTTTTTTACTTGTTGGGTAAATAATCTATTAAACAGACATTTTATATAGGAGGAACATTTTGCTAGAAAATCGAAGTATTGATTCTGAAGCTATTGCAGCTAAGACTAATAGCCAAGCTTTGGACATCTTTATCAACAAATACGAATCTTACATTTTAAAGTGCGCCTCCAATGTAAGCAATCGTTATATATCAAAAAGCCATGACGAGTGGTCTATTGCTCTCATTGCATTTAACCAAGCCATTGAAAACTATGACATGAATAAAGGTAGCTTTTTAAGCTTTGCAAAACTTGTGATTAGAAGGAGGCTAATAGATTACTATCGAAGCCAATCTAAGTTTAATCAGGAAATCCCTGTTAGAGGAGAGGTGTTTGATACTGGGCCAGCTGATGAGGATGATAAGGCTAATCTATCTGTAAAATTAGCTGTTGCAGATAAAGTATCAACTTTACAAAATAAAGACATTAAATATGAAATTGATGAAATTAAAGAAACATTTGCCAGATACAATATTACCTTTCAGGACTTAAGCAAATGTTCACCAAAAGCCTCTAGGACAAGAAAATCCTGCGCTAAAGCTGTTAATTATATCTTAGATAACCCTATCCTATTAAATGATTTAAAGGAAACACAACTTCTTCCAACAAAAATAATTGAAAAAAATACAGGGGTACCCCGAAAAACTATTGAAAGACACCGAAAGTATATAATAGCGGCCGTGGAGATACTATCCGGAAGTTATCCCCATCTGGCTGAATATATGAACTTTATTAGGGAGGAAAATGATAAATGAAACAAAAACATATAGTAGTGGAAATTAAAGATGATATTGCTATCGTCCTTTCTGATGAAGCTCATTTTTTAGAAGTTGAAAATAATAATTATGAGATAGGACAGGTGATACATACGAACAAATCAAATAACAGATTATCCAAGAAAGTTGTAACTTTGATCGCTAGTGCAGCGGCAATGGTTTTATTATTTACAGGAGCTTGGGCTTACGCAACCCCATATTCCTATGTAAGCTTAGATGTAAATCCATCTATTGAATTTACATTAAACCGCTTTGATAAGGTTTTAAGTGTCAAGGCTGTAAATGATGATGGGCAAACAATCCTTCAAGAAATAGAAGTTAAGGATCTAAAGCATACATCTATTAAGAGTGCTATTAACAAGACAGTTGATTTAATTTCTGAATCTGGGTTTTTCTCAGAGGATGGAAGTGGAGATGTTGTAATTACAACATCAGGAAAAAGCAAGGACAAATCCGATAAATTAGCTAAAGAACTTGAGGAAGAAATAACTGAAGATATGGAAAATGTAGTTGTAGAGGCTGAAGGAGTTGGCAGAGAAAGAGTTGAGGAAGCTAGAAAATTAGGAGTTACCCCTGGTAAGCTTAACCTTGTACAAAAACTTCAGGCAAGCGCTGAGGATCCAGATAGTATTATTGTAGAAGAGTGGATTCACAAGTCAGTACAAGAAATTATTGCAGCCACTCATGCTAATAGAGACAAGGCCAAAGAGAAATTCCTTGCCAATAATGATGAAGATCAGAAAGAAAAAGATGATGATTTAGATACAGTTGATAGTTCAGATACAACTGATAATTCAGATA
>CAYOAJ010000004.1:0-19123 GCA_964401895.1 uncultured Herbinix sp. | reverse complement strand
CTTATGTATTTACCATCAACCTCTTCTCCCCCTGTATAAATACCACTTTCCTCTAACTTGTCAACCAAAAAATCAGGGTAGTCTCCAGTATACTCAAGCTCTAATTCATAATCCTCAATACCTAAATAATTGTTTTTATCAAGACATATAGTTATCCCTTTATATTTATTGCATTCCTTCCTATGAGTAACCAACTTCCCAATAGAATCCAGATCATTAAACTTCATTCCTGTTAAATCTTCTAGCTCAGCAGAGTAAACAACTTCATTCACCTTATCTACTTTCTTTTCAAACTCTCTCATAATATGAAGATTCCCTTGCTTAGACACAAAAGCTTTAACTTGAAGCCGGAATTCATTTCCCTTTTCCCTAATACGCACCGTATTACACATAGCGTCAAAGCCCCTACTCTTCTTAAACTTCTCCAGATCTATAAAATAATAATTACTTTGTAAATAATCCTTATCCCAAGAGAAAAGTCCTTTAACCTGGTCGTATTGCTCTTTAGATAGCAAAATTTTTATTTCTTTTTCTAACATAACTAATCCTTTCTGGGACCCGGTCCCCTGTCCCACCTGAGTATGAACATGCATACTATACCTGTCAATGATCCTAAACTATCAAGTAGCACATCTCTTAATTCCCCGCTTCTACCTGGAATAAAAAGCTGATGCACTTCATCACTAATAGCGTATAGGACACTTATTAGCATTCCTATAAGAAATATATCAAGCTTTGACCAGGTGTTTCTTGGCCTATTACTAATAACTAATGCATTTATCACTAAAAATCCCAAAACAAAATAAACCCCAAAGTGGGCAGCTTTCCTTATAAAATGATTAAAGCTCTCCTGGTTAATACTAATCTTAGGAAGAACCTTGTTAATTATATTAAGTATTTTTTCAGTAATGCCAGAACTCAGCTGGGCAGACTCTGTAGCTGGTTGATGTGAAAATAAAAATATTAAAACCATCCACAACAATACTAAGACCCATGGCACTATCTTTTGTATCCTCTTTTGTACTCTTTCTCTATTCATTATAAAACTCCTATTATATGTATCCATATATATCTATATATATTGGAGATAATAAACCTGCCTCTACATCCCACATTAAATTCTTCGTTTTGCCAATATTTGGATATATGGGACAAGGGACCTGTCCCACCGGGCGGCCTCTGTCCCACTATTTTGATAGTTTGGTCCAGAGGGTTTTTACTTTGCTATCTGGCTTGTATTCTAGATGTTTTTTCATAACGTATTTGAAGCCTTTTTTGTTGTAATCTTGCCAGAACTCTTCTCTTTGGGGGCTAATTTTTGTTGGCCTTTTTAGGTTGCCTTGCTTTTTTGAGCAGTCTTTTATGTTACTTGGGATACTTTCTATGCCGTCAAATATATTTGTGTATATATGTGAACCCTTGTCTGTATTTATCAGTATAACAGATACTCCGAGTTTATCTTTAAAGTCTGGAAAATAATTATCTAGACCCCAAAAGTCTCCTATTGTCATGTCTGAAGGACGCTTTTTATTTGTGTATTTACAGGCATGGCAGGAAGGCCTCATGGTTAGGTTGGAGTAATATATTTTTTTGTGTAATTTGGATAATCTTGATTTGGAATCATTTTTTCCATTTTTAAAAAAAGCTTCTTCTGTATGTCGCCATCCTTTGACTTTTGAACGAAAGTGATAGGTTGTTACTTCACTTTTGTTGATTTTCTCTACGTATTTAATGTAATCTTTAAATATTTGGGGGCTAGATGTCCCGTGACAGATAAAGTCAACTAGGAAAAGATTTTTAAGTTTCTCTACGGAGACTTTTGATTTGTTTAGGAACTTTTTCAGACCTGCAACCTGGCAGGGGGTGCCTGTAAATAAAACTAGTCTTTCCTGGTCCAAGTCGTCTTTCACCTGGGAAAATGTATTATTTATGTCACTTTGTACGTATTTGGATCCACGAAATCTATCTCTTTCTTCTTCTGTCTCTGCCCTTTGGTGGGAAACGTTCATGTCTTCACCTAAGCTGGCACCATAGATAAGACCATTATTAGATAAGAAATAATCTGAAATTGCTGTAAACGCTCCCCCGGAGCTACTCTTCTCCCTTACCAAGTCAGACTTATGTTTTAGGGCGTACACTATAGATGTTTTGTAATTATCTGATGTGTCATAGCCCTTCTGAAAGGCACAGGTCTCCAAGCACAAGCCACAATCAATGCACAATTCTTGGTCAATCTCTGGATATAAAAACCCTTCGTTATCAGCTAACATTTTAATAGCTTCTGTGGGGCAAATCCTCTGGCAGGCTGTACAGCCACAACAATCTTCTTTTTTATCAAATACTGATTCCATGCTCTTTCCATCCCCTTTTATTTGCTAGAACAGGTGGTGGCCTTGTAGGATAAAAATCCCTCTCCTGTCCCTATAGTTATACCCATATGATTATTAAATTATGAGTGATGATTTTGGACTTGTCAACTTACTTTTAAAAACAAATAGTAAACTTTCCTTTAATCGTATCATAAACTTATTAATAGACTGTTATCTTTATGTTCTATCCATGTTAAATATAATTGAGACATAGGGCCTGGGCTCCTCCCCGCCAGGTCCCTTGTCCCATTAATACTTGCCAAAGTTCCCCGGAGAAACTCCAGTTTCTTTCTTGAAAGTCCTAATAAAATTCGAGTAATCATTAAAACCCGATTCATGGCAGGCCTCTGTAACAGACTTACCGCTCAAAAGAAGCTTCTTAGCCAAAGCAATCCTTCTAACTATAATATACTGATATATAGTAGTTCCTGTGTTTTCTTTAAATGTATGGCATAAATGATATTTACTTATTGATAAGTCCTCCGATATCATATCAAGTGATAAATTATCAGTAAGGTGATAATCAATATATTCCACTGTAGCCTGTATCTTATCAGACATAGTGTTTTTTAAACTTTGTCTTTTATTAAAATAAAGATCATTAATCATATATAAAATCTGAATTAGATAAGTCAACGGTAGAATATCACTTCCGTAATCACCCTTGTCCAACTTTTGTATCATCTTTATAGCTGTATTTGTAAAATAATCCGATTGATTTAAATCCAACAAGACAATACGCTGTCCATCCTTACCTTTATCTTCAAAACAAGATAGCAAATCAGTCTTAGCTAGTGGTATGTCACTAATTATACTAGGGTTAAAATGTATTGTAATTCTCTCATAAGGAATATCATTAGAAATAGTAACAGCCTTATGTATATCTGTTTTATTAAAAAACAACATATTGCCCTTCTCCAAATGATAACAAGCATTATTAACAAAGAGATTCACATCCCCGCTTAAAAGAAAATAAATCTCATATTGATCATGAAGATGAAACTTACCATGAAACTTATCCCGGCTAATACTATGGGTTGCAACAATATTATTCTTAAGATAACTAGTAGAAATCTTCTTACCCAATTAAACACACCCCTCCCAGTTAAGACAAATAAGACAATAATAATTTTATAAACAATGCTCAATAATACTCAATAATACTTAATAATAATTATAATATAAATGTCTAGTACCAACAACAAGATTCGCAATATACTAGACAATATACGCAAAGACATTGTAAAAGATAAAAAGTTATAATTGAGATATGGGACAGGGGGACGGGTTCATTGTCCCAAAAAGTAATAAAATGGAAAAGTAGGACAAGGGACCCGACCCCCTGTCCCAGAAAAGGAGAGTCTATGAGAAGTGCTATTGTAGGTTGCGGTGCAATTGCTAATTTGCACGGAAGTGTAATCAGTAAGATGGATGATTCTCAGCTTGTAGCAGTTGCAGATATTAAGAGAGAAAAAGCTGATGAATTCTCTAAGAATTATAAAAATAATAAAGTTAATTCATATGGAAGTCTTGAGGAAATGCTAGAGGCTGAAGAAGTAGATGTACTACACATCTGCACTCCCCACTACCTTCATGTGCCAATGGCTATTTATGCCCTGGAAAATGGAGTCCATGTTTTCATGGAGAAGCCCCCAGCAATTTCTCGTGAACAATTTGCCTTATTAGAGGAAAGTAAAAGGGATGGGGAACTGAACCCACAACTAGGAATTTGTTTTCAAAACAGATATAACCACAGCGTTAAATATATAAAGGAACTTTTATCAAGTGAACAAACTGGCAAAATCCTTGGTGCAAGGGTATTTGTTACCTGGTGTAGGGGCAGAGGATATTACGAAAACAGTGATTGGAAGGGCTCTTTAGAAAAAGAAGGTGGAGGGGTATTAATAAATCAAGCCATCCACAGTCTTGACTTGTTAGTTCAGTTTCTAGGGAAGGCAGAGTCTGCAGAAGCAACTATGAGCAACCGCCACTTGAAGGGGCTTATAGATGTTGAAGATACCATTGAGGCTTATATTAAATTTGAAGATTCCTCGGCAGTGTTTTATGCCACATCAGCTTATTGCAGCGATTCCCCAGTTATGATTGAACTAGCTTGTGAAAACCTAACAATCCGAATGGAAACCAATGTGGTTACAGAAATATATAAAGACGGAAGAAGAAAAGTAACTGACTTCTCTGAAGAAAGCGTAGGTAAAGATTATTGGGGCAATGGTCATCTTATGTGTATTAATAATTTTTACAAAAGCATAAAAACAAAAAAACCATTTCCAATTAATTTAGAAGGTGTAAAGGACACATTCTCACTAATGATGGATATTTATGATTCAGCAAGAAATGGGACAGGGGGTCAGGTCCCGTGTCCCAGAAAGTAAAAATATGCAAAAACGGGACAGGGGACCTGACCCCCTGAGCCAGAAAACAGAATGTAGACACAGAAAGGAGCATTTATGGCTAGTAAAGATTATCTTTTATCAGGATTTGCAGATGAAATTGATGGTGATTTAGACAAACAGATTAGGGTCTTAAAGGATTTAGGAATGTCTTATGTGGAATTTAGAAGTGCTTACGGGAAGAACGTAAGTGACTATAGTCTTGATGAGGCAATGGAAATCAAAAACAAGTTGGATGCTAATGGTATAAAGGTTTCTTCTATTGGTTCTCCAATTGGTAAGATCGATATAGAGGGGGACCTTGAAGAACATTTCAAATTATTTACCCATGTTGTGGACTTGGCTAAGCTTTTTGAAAGTAAGTATATAAGGATGTTCTCTTTCTATACTCCCCAGGGTGAGGATCCGGAGGATTATAGAGAAAAGATTATAAAACAACTTAAGAAAATGATTGCTCATGCAAAAGAACAGGGTGTTATCTTGCTTCATGAAAATGAAAAGGGCATCTACGGGGAAACTATAGACCGTTGTAAAGGCTTAATGGAGGACTTGTATTGTGATAATTTTAAGCAAATATTAGACTTTGCCAACTTTGTTCAGGCAGATGAAGACCCTCTTGAGGCTTATCATGAACTTAAGCCTTATATTGAATATATCCATGTTAAAGATGCTAGAAAAGATAACCACCAAGTGGTTCCACCAGGACACGGAGATGGACATTTGGCTGAAGTCGTTGCCCTATTAAAGAAGGATAATTATAAAGGATTTTACAGTTTAGAGCCACATCTGCAACATTTTGAAGGTCTAGATAAACTTGAAAGAGAAGGAGATAAATCAGTTGTAGGATCTGATATAGGCGATGGAGAGCTAGCATTTACTTTAGCTCATAAGGAATTTGTCAAGATATTGGAGGGATAAAATATGATACTCGGAGCACAATTATTTACGATTAGAGATTATATTCAAAATGAAAGGGATTTTGAACGTTCAATTAAAAAAATAAGTGACATTGGCTACACCACAGTCCAAATATCAGGGCTTGGTGGTGGTATCAAGACAGAAAGAATTAGAGAAATCTGTGACAAGCACGGTCTTAAGATAGTATTAACCCATGTTGGGGCTGACCGAATTCTTCATGACACAGATAAGCTGATTGAAGAACATAACATTTTAGGATGCGATTATATTGGCCTAGGCATGATGCCAGATAAATATATAAGTGATTATTGGTTTCAATATTTCGTAGAAGACTTTCAAGAACCTATTAAAAAGATTGCTGCTTCTGGCAAATTATTTATGTACCACAACCATAACTTTGAATTCGAGAAAATGAAAGAGGGAAGAATTATAGAAAGATTACTTGATGCATTTCCTCCAGAGGAACTAGGTATAACCCTTGACACATACTGGATTCAGGCGGCAGGGGCAGATGTTTTAGAATGGATCAAAATCTTGAAAGATAGGATTCCTTGCGTTCATTTAAAAGATATGACGGTAAAAGGATTTGAGCAAAGATTTGCACCAGTTCTGGAAGGCAATATGAATTTCCCAGCGATATTTGAAGCATTAAAAGAAACCAATGCAAAATATTTGCTAGTTGAGCAAGATAACTCTTATGGGGAAAACCCATTTGACTGCTTGGAAAAAAGCTATAAGAACTGCATAGAGTGTGGTCTCAGATAGATTGTATTTAGAATATTGAAGATAATAAGAAAGGTGTGACTTATATGAATAAGGTTAGAATTGGAATTATTGGAATAGGTAATATAGGAAGTGCACACGGGAAAAATATAGTGGATGAAAAGGTGAAGGATACAGTACTTACCGCGGTATGTGACATTAAGAAATCTAGAAGGGATTGGGCTAAGAAAAATCTGGGCGAATCAGTGGCAATATTTGATAATGCAAATGAAATGATGAAGTCTGGTTTAATTGACGGAGTTATAGTTGCCACTCCTCACTACGACCACCCAAAGCTTGTGATGGAAGCCTTTGACCACGGCCTTCATGCCCTGTGCGAAAAACCTGCAGGTGTCTATACTAAAGAGGTTCGGAAAATGAATGAGACTGCCGAAAAGAGCGGCTTGGTTTTTGCCATGATGTTCAATCAAAGGACAAACCCCCTCTACCGTAAGATGTATGATATGGTTCACAGCGGAGACTATGGTCAAATCAAAAGGGTTAATTGGATAGTTACTGATTGGTACAGGACACAGACCTATTATGATTCCGGCGGTTGGCGAGCTACCTGGGATGGTGAAGGTGGCGGGGTCCTATTAAACCAGTGCCCTCACAACCTGGACCTACTTCAGTGGATATGCGGACTGCCAAATAAAGTCCACGCATACGCCCATGAGGGTAAATGGCATAACATCGAGGTTGAAGATGATGTTACAGCATATATGGAATTTGAAAATGGTGCAACAGGGGTTTTCATAACTTCAACAGGTGACGCTCCTGGAACCAATAGGTTTGAGATCACCATGGAAAAGGCCAAAATAGTATGTGAAAACAACCAATTATCTGTCTATGAATTAGAAGTAAATGAAAGAGAATTTATGTTTTCCGCCAAAGAAGGCTTTGTAAAACCACCTGGGAAATATATTGATGTTGAAATTCAAGGAGAAGGCAAAGAGCATATCGGTATAATGGAAGCCTTTGCTGGAAAAATTCTTCGTGATGAACCTTTAATCGCTGAAGGTGTAGAAGGGATAAATGGACTTGAACTATCAAATGCAATACATTTGTCCTCATGGCTTGGAGAGGCTGTTACACTTCCTATTGATGAGGATCTATTCTTAGAAGAGCTTAATAAAAAGCGGGCTGGGTCTAAGGTTAAGAAAAATGTTAGGGATGTGAATTTTGATATAGAGGGAAGTTATTAATGGGATGGAGCATGGGCCCGGTTTACTCGGGTCCCCTTGTCCCTCCTACCTCCTAATCAACAACACCGCCAAATCATTTACATTCGTCCCCGTTAAACTAACCTGAATTGATTATTCTATCTCTTATCTTCATTCATTAACTTCATCATTCCCTAATTTTTGCTGTAACAAATCATACATATTTTTTTTGTATAAAGTACTAAATATAATATAGATACTCACAAATGAACTTATAACAATTGAGATAATAAAGCAAAATAATATATTTGTCTTAATATAATCAATTACTATCGGTATAAATTGAATAAAAAGAAAAAAACATTCTATAGCTGATATCATAAATCTACTTTTTGCTTCAACCACACCTTTAGAGTGTATTAAAACTAAAATAAAATTTACTACCATCCATATAATTAACATTAAAACAATATTCACTTCTGCGAAACACATAATTGCGCCACATAATATATAAGCTAAGTATATTGCTAACATTTAATTCACCCTTTCTAAAATATAGAGTAGAAAGAATACAAACGGCATTACAAAGTTCGTAATAAAACCTATCATATTAAAAACAATTAACTCTCTATAACTTTTAATGCCTTTTTTCATTGATTCAGGGGTTACTTGTTTAGGTAAAAAATCACCATTAAGTGTTTCATTCAATATGCTATATCCATCTCCTCGATGAAAAATTGAAACATTTAACATACCTTGTATTCCCAAAGAAATTCCCATTACCAAAATCATACTTCTATTGAGAAAATAATAAACAATTAGTAATATTCCCGAAAGAATAAAATCTATTGCTATTCCCGCATAGTAAATTTTAATTTTTGATCTTGCATTCTTAATAAAAACCATCCCCAAAATACGTGTAAAGGCATGCAATATAAATCCACGCTTCAATTCGATGGTAACTTCAGGAACTAACGCTCCTTGATTTATTGCAACAATGGCATGAGCTATTTCATGTAGACATAATCCTATAATAAAAGTAATTAAAAAAACTAAAATTAAACTCAATTTATATATTTTACTTGTTTGTGTAAAAATAGTTTCCATATGTATTATATTGTTTAGGTTTAATCCTATACCTATTAAAAACAATGGCATTGAAAAATAAATAATTATAAATTCAAAAACTTTACACAGAGCTTTGTTTGATATATACTGTTCTAGTTTATAAATTGTAAATAATATCCCAGTGTTTTTTTTTACTTTAGGTTTATTCTCATCCTCAAGTATTTCATATTGCAGAAACGTGTTTTGCAATTTCTCTAAAGACTTATAATCGATTTCACTGTATAGATCTGAAATATCCGCTAGGTTATTTGTACCATCATAACAAGTAAGTATTTCAAATTCTTTTGTAGTAACTGAATATGATTTTTTATTATATTTGTTATAAAGAATTTTACGATTGCCCTTAATGTCGTAAATCACAAAGTTCTCTTTGGTAAATCTCAAGATAATCACCTTTTTTCTGTATAAATTTTTTAACTAGCCTTCTCAGTCTTTAGGCCTCTTTTTGAATAAATCATACTAAATATGACTATCAATACTGCTGCATTACAGAAGAAAATAAAAATTTCTTCTCGATAGGCAATATCAAAGGTCATATTATTATAGTTATATGCAATATTATATATTCTTTGAGAGTATAATATATTGGATACCTTTTTTATGGTTTCATTGAAATTTCCCATCATAGGTAACAATCCAATAAACATGGATATGGGTGAAGCTATAGTTCCTACACTTGTTTGATTCTTAGCAAAAATTCCAATTATTGAACCAAGTAATGCTGAGCAAATAAAACCAAATAAGGACATAAACAGTAATATTATTGCTTGATTAAACGTTAGGTCAAGGATGAAATAGTATGGTATGGTACTAGTAATTAAGAAGAAAATTAGGCATAAACCTATTCCAAATAAATATTCAATTGATCTTACATCTGATAAAAACAACATTTTTAAGGTGTTGTTTTCTTTTTCTTCAGATATGACAGATGAAAAACACAACATTGGAGCCATTATAATATGCATTGTTACAAACACTGGAAAAACAAAACTAAATATTTCAGCCTGATTTATTAACAATAATTTAAAAGTCAATGTCATAAAAGGATACAAAAACATCATAAAGACAATCATTTTATTTTTAAGTATGTCTAGTGTTTGCTTATAAACTACTGCCTTTACCATTCTCACTCTCATCCCTCTAATCCCCTTCCCGTTAATTCAATAAATATATCTTCTAGAGTCACATCTCTCGAATGAATAGACACAACTTCCTCTTTTTGTAGGTATGATATAAGTAATTCAATTCCTTCATCACTATTACAAAAGCTATACTCTTTTCCATTTTTAAGTCTTACATCAATAGAAGTATCTATACTATACTTATTTATTAATTCTTTTGGTTTACCATATTCTATAATTTCACCTTCTGATAACAAGCCTATATTATCACATAACTTTGTGGCTTCATGCATATTATGTGTGGTCATAATAACAGTTGTTCCTTCATTTGCAATATTAAAAATTATGTCATGAACAAAATTAGCTGTTACTGGATCTAAGCCACTGGAGGGTTCGTCTAAAAATAACAATTTGGGCTTATGTAACACTGCTCTACCAAAAGAAAGCCTTTGAGTCATTCCTTTTGATAAATTACGGACAGGCTTGTTTCTATGTTCGTAGAGTTGGACATCTTTTAGAGTATTATTCACATCTGATTTGTCTAAATCGAAAATCATGGCAAAAATGTATAAATTCGCAAAACATGTTAGGCGCTGAAAAAGCCCACAATCCTCTAACATTATTCCCATCTTCTTATATGTTTCACTGTCTATATTATTGATGTCTACATTTAGAATACTAGCCTGACCACTATCTTGCTCTATTTGTCCGGTTAATATTTTGAGTAAAGTAGTTTTTCCAGCACCTGACGGTCCTAATAATCCAAAGATCTCACCTTGCGCTACGCTAAAGCTTACATTATGTAAAACATTTTGCTTACCAAAATTTTTTCCAATACTTTTAACTAAAACCATATCTTTCATAGTAATCCTTTCTACGATTTTTCATATGTATTAGCTTACATATTATTTTAATGCTAAAGAAAGCTTTAGGACTTTCATTCATTTGTATTTTTTTATTAAAAGTATAAAAGCTATCTATACCTGTTTACAGGTATAGATAGCATATATTATTATATTATTTAGATGCAGCTGCGCCTGCTGCTGAACCTGCTGCTCCTGCTGCTCCTCCTGCTGCTCCTGCTGCTCCTGCTGCCGAAGAAACTTCTTCTGTTGCTTCCATCGTATTTAATCCATTGTTTACATCTAAAATATCTTCTTCTGTCATTAATCCCACTTTTTCTATATCCATTTATACGTTCCTCCTATTTTTTTATTTAATTTACTTTAAAACTTTAGTTTGATCCCGCTGCTGCACCCGCATAACTACCAGCTTTAGCCGCACTATAGCCTTTTAAAGCAGTTCCGATACCCTTAATATCATCATAGTATTCAGGTATTACATCACAACTAATACTTTTCAACTCATCATCTGTTAGTAATCCATGTTTTTTTAAGTTCATAATTGATCTCCTTCCTAAAAAAGTTTAAAATACTTTTCTTAATTCCCTTTGGTTAATAGGATTATTTAATTGAGCCTTTTTCAGCTTTTCTCGTAATTCAAAGTATTTTTCAGCCTTTTCAAATGGGTTGTTAACCTCTTTTTTATAATCAACATATGAAGGGTATTGTTTAACGATAACTTTGGAAGGATCGTCCATCAACTCAAACACATAATCACAAACATCATCCCTCATAAAACTTCTTAAATAGCTTTTTACATCAGCCTTGTCATTCATTGCATCCATGGCACTACAATAATAATATAGTGCACGATATAACAGGATTTCTTTATCTTTAACTTTTAAATCATTTGTACGCGAATCAATTACATTAATCATACTCTTAATCCTCATCGCTGCTTTGCCGTAATTCTCATTAAGAATATGACACATCGCTATTAAATATATGCACCCTAATCCGGAATCAGATCCAGGTAAAGAGGTTGATCCATTTTCATACCATCCATAATATGTTTCAATAGAATTTTCAAGAATGCTTGGCAAAAAGAACTCAAGCGTAGCAATTACATATTTACTATTTTCTTTTGTTATTTTTTCAGGGGTCATTAGTATTTTACTTACATAATGCCTTGTATTATATGTGCGATAGCGAAAGTCATTTGCATCAAACATTTCTGATAGGCCAGGAATAATTATATGTACAGACGGAAATCCTAAATAGGATACGTCTCTTACAAGAATATCATGACCTTCAGAAATAAATTCATTGCACCACTCTTTCATTATTTCAACATTGGACATATTTGAAACATTCTTAAACTCTACAAATGGATAAGTTGGCTGGTTGGAAAATATTTGATATGGAAATTGCCCTTTCCCAACCTTATAGGTATTATACATATTCATCTCATCATCAATACCTTTATTATAAAAATCAATAAAACTTCTGTTTGAATATTCTAGTATGTCTTGTCCCTGTGCAGCTTCAGTAAAAGCTCTCTCAATTGCAACACCAAAATCAGGATGACATCCTAATTTCATGCCATATTTTCCGGTCTCTTTATCAACAATAATTAATGCAGCAACCGGATATTTCCCTCCTAAAGAGCAATCTTTAATAAAGAATTTATATTTTTTGTTTTCTGAGAGCTTTATATACATCTCATAAATATAAGGAAATTTTTTAATATATGATTTGGGAACATCCGGAAAACTTATCTTGTCTATAAAAATACTTCTTTGAATATAACGTTCTATTATTTCGGCCAATCCTTGGACAATTGCCTCTTCTATAGTATTTCCTGCACTCATTCCATTGCTACCATATGACAACCTATATACATTTTTGGGCAAATAAGTTATTTGTTTGTATTTAACACTGTAGAAGGGTACACATAGATACTTACCTTCAATGTCAAACAAATTTGAATCCATTCTTTGCACTGCTTCGAAAGCTTCTATCTTTTGATCTAAGGAAGCATTATTCAAATTTCTTGTTTTAAAATACATGTCTAAGTAAGAGTTGTTTTCCTGTGCAATCAAATCCTTAGTTGATAATAAAACCTCATCATGTGAATAACAAAATTCGCACTCCCCTTGCTTTTCAATATTAAAAACAGCACCCAACATATCATTTTGATAACGTTCAAAAAGTTCTGCATAAGCACTTGCCATAGCATATTCTTTTGATACACCTTTTCCGTTAGCACCCAAGTTAGTTCCCTTAAAAACAACTCTTAAAGACCAGGTTCCTACGGAACTTTCGGGTTGCCACTCCTCAGTTGTTTCTATATTGTTTTTATTCAAGATTTCCTTTAGTTCTTTAACCGTTTCTAAAGGACCATCTTCTTTATAATGCATCTTTTGTTGATTACTTTGCATATTCCACCTCTAAATATTTTTTTATTTACTAGTTTGCAGCACCCGCTGCTGCTCCTCCTGCTGCTCCTGCTGCCCCTCCTGCTGCTGCTCCTGTAGTACTGCTTACTTCATCCATATCTTCGCTAACTTCAATATCTACTACTACTGCATCTAGTTCTTCCTCTGTTAAGAGCCCTAAATTTATCATTGCATAACCCTCCTATAATCATTAAATTTTCAAATATATCTACAATCCTTTCCATTTCTAACTTTGTGAACAATTAAAAATGTCTATAATGAGTCCCAAGAACAGTTTTGTGCTCCTGATGCCGCTGCTGCTCCACCTGCCGCGCCTCCTGCTGCTGCTCCTAATGATGACGATGTTTCAGTTATCTCATCAGATAGATTCTCATTTTCAATCTTCAAAATATCATTAGCTGTTATTAGACCAAAACTTTCTTCTTTCATATCATTCTCCTTATTAAATAAATAATATTAATGTACCGCTGCACCTCCACCTGCATATGCACCAGCTACTGATAGACTAGTTATTATGATGCTGCTGCACCTGCTGCTGCTCCACCTGCTGCCCCACCACCTGCTGCTGCGCCTCCTATTGCTGCACTTTCAATTTTTGAATTTTCAACCAAGTCATTCTCATCAAAGTTATCAATTTCTAAAATATCATCATCTCGTAGCAAACCAATATACTCCATACTCACTTTCCCACCTCTTTTCTTTTAAGTTATTACATAAATTTACCTTAACATCTTTTTATTGGCTTGTCAATGCTTTACTTATATATATTTTGAAGTATTATCTAGTTATTGGGTCCAATTACAAAACAATGTTTACTTTTAAAACGAAATTCTACTTTTGTAAGCAAGATCCAACTTTTGTAAGACAAATGTAGGTTGATTTTTCAGTTTTTACGTTATATGAAAATAGAAATAGACATGCCAAAAGGAGGTCAAATTTCCTCTCGATTTTTGTAATCGAAGAATCAACCCCTTTTATCAGTTTATTTATGCTGTTGGCGGCCTCTAGGCTATACTTACGGATCTCCCTTGAAATAGTTATTGTAGGGTTGCATTTCGTTTTACATTTAAGGTTTAATCTGGGACAAGGGATAAACAGCCCCTTGTCAAGTAGACAGTTAATTTATTAAAAATTAAGCAGATTTGAGTGCGTGGCTTCTATATTCTAATGGAGCCATGCATCCTAATCCTTTTTGAAATCTGCTATTATTATAAAAATTAATATATTTTTTTATTTTTTCTATTAAATCTTCAAGTGTCTTAAACTTCTTATCATAAAACATTTTTGTTTTTAATGTACCAAAGAATTCTTCCATAGGCCCATTATCAATACATTTGCCAACTCTGGACATGCTTTGAGTCATTCTTGCATCTTCAAGCTTTTTTCTGAAAAGGTGACTTGTATATTGAAAGCCTCTATCACTATGAAATATAGGTTTTGCATCAGGATGTTTCTCGATTGCTTTGTCAAACATGCTAAATACTAGATGATTATTGTTTTTTAATGATAAGTTATACTCAATAATACTATTATCATAAAGATCCATTATTGTGCTTAAATAGAGTTTTCTGCTGTCTCCAGGAATTGAAAACTCTGTTAAATCTGTTAGCCATTTCTCATTAGGAGCAGTAGAATTAAAATCTCTTGCTATGATATTTTCTTTTATATGTTCTGGCCTAGATATAGTACGTTTGACTTTACTTTTTCTAATCCTAGACTTAATGCCTAGAAACTTCATAAGCCTATGTATATATTCCTTTGAGAACGATTTTTGATTTAGCTTATTAATATACATTGTCATTCTTCTATATCCTAAAATGCCATCATATGTAGAATGATATTCTACATATGATGAACACAATAATTCATCTTGTTTTTCTTTTTTAGGCTTGAATCTGTTTTTGTTCTTATAATATAAACTTCTTGAAATGCCCAGAACTTCGCATATTTGAACCACTGGATAGCCCTTTTCTCTAAAATAATCTACTGTTTTATATTCCGCTTCCTGTCTTACTTTCGAGTGCGAAGCTCTTGTTCGAATTCCTCTTTTTTTTGAGGATTTCTATTTCAAGGTCTCTTCTTTTTCTTAATGCTCTTTCTTTATCCAGTTCAAACTTAAGTCTTTCAACCTCAGTTAAATCATTTATATTAATATCTGATTTAGGCTTTGGACCACGCTTTTTATGTTTTAGTCCTTCTGTACCACTATTTATATAAGCATTGGTCCACCTGTATACGGATGCATAAGTAACAGAATACTTTTCGGCTGCACCCTTATAATTCATATCACTTGCAATTACCCATTTCACTATTTCTAATCGTTCGTCAAATGAAGCCCCTTTAGATTTCATAGTACTGATATCTCCTTTCGGATTAAGATCATCTGATTCGATATCATTATACCATTTATTTGTCCAGCTTCGAATAGTACTTTCTGAAACGATGTTTTTGGCAGCTAATTCTGACACAGAGTGTTTTCCACTAATACATTTTTCTACTATTGATAGTTTGAATTGTTTGCTATAATGTCGTGTTTTATTTGTTATATCAAAAACATTTGCTCCGTGTTCTAGATATAGTAGATACCAGCGACGGATCATCTCCCTTGTTATGCCATACTTTTTAGCAAGATCACCGAAACTTACATCACCTTTTTGATATTCTTTGCAAAGCTTAACTTTAAATTTTTTATTGTGTTGTTTTATTTTCATGTATAATACCTCCAAGTAGATCATCTGATTTTTATTAATTAGACTGTCTACTTTGGATGTATCATATCAGGACCCGTCCCTATGTCCCACTTCTAATCAACAACACCGTCAAATCATTTACATTGGTCCCCGTAGGTCCTGTCTTTATCAACCCATCACATTCTTTCAGCCCATTATAGGAATCGTTATTTTCTAACACCTTATCTATATCAATTCCCTTTTCATCCAGTATAGCCTTTGTCTTGTTGTCAACATAGCCACCAGCTGCATCGGTAGGCCCATCTGTTCCGTCTGAGCCAATTGAGAATATGGCCACTTTGTCTAACTTCGACAACTTCTGGACTGCGGCAAGAGTTATTTCCTGGTTTCTACCACCTAGGCCATTACCTTTCACCTGAACCACGGTTTCTCCCCCAGCGATGAAAGCTAGGGATTCATTTGAATTATTGTAATACTCTGCGATAGATCCTAAGAAGCTTCCTGCCTCCCGGGCCTCACAGGATAGACTGGTAGTTAGGATAAATGGTTTGTAACCTAACTGTCTGCAGGTCTCTTCTGCTGCAATACATAACTGACTTACACTGCCTGTTACTTTAGTAGTTACATTATGTAATTCTTTTGGAGTCTCTTTATGAAGTAGTGTCCTGGCTTGGTCTGAAAGGTTTATCTTGTATTTATCTATAATTTGCAGGGCTTCTTCACTGGTTGAGCTGTCTGGATAGGCTGGCCCTGAGGCTATCATATCCAGTGGGTCTCCAATTATATCTGATAAAACTATGCTGTAAACCTGGGCAGGCTGGCATAGGTCTGCAAACTTCCCACCTTTAACGGCGGATAACCTTTTTCTTATTGTGTTTATCTCAATAATATTTGCCCCACTTGAAAGTAGCTGGTTTGTTATATCATCTAACTCCCCGTGCGTTATAAGTGGCATCTCAAAAAGAGCAGACCCACCCCCTGAAACCAAGAATAAAACTGTATCATTTTCTGATAGATCTGAAACTGCCTCTATTGCTCTAGCAGTTGCGGAAAATGAATTCTCATCAGGTACAGGATGTCCTGCTTCATATACTTTTATATTTGGCAAATGTCCTTGGGAGTGTTGGTATTTGGTAATAACTATACCCTGGTCAATTTCATCTACAAGGATGTCGGATGCTGCCTTGGCCATAGACCAGGCGGCTTTGCCAATGGCGATTAGGACGAGTTTTCCATTGGATGAGTTTAAAGAGTTCAGAAAATCCTCATCCTTAAGGGCCTTCTGTACAGCGGTGTTAGGAAGAGCCGATTTGATAGCTGACTTAATTATTTTACCTGCGTCTTCTCTAAGATTCATAATAAATTCTCCTTTGATAATTAGTAGGATGCTGTCTTTCGTGAAACATTAAGGGCTTCCTCTATATATGAAATTTTAGTATAAAATTTATAGAAAAGCAAAGGATAATCCGACTGGTCATTACGTGGATGTCTCTCTAAATGAAGACGAATATATTGAAAAAATAGATTTAGAAAAAGCAGAGTATCACGACATTGAAGAAGGAGACTCTGTTATTGTTTATGTGCTAAAGGATTATTCGGTAGGGATGATTAGGCGGTAATGGAGTATTTTCCCATTATGGGACAAGGGACCTGTCCCCCTGTCCCATAGTTGAAATCCCTGCTATTTTTTGTTAAAATGCAGGCATAATGCTTTTAAATAATTTATCAGGGGGCCTATTATGTCTTTTTCTATTAAACTTAACAAAAGTAATAACTTTTCCTTTAGGGTTAATCCTAGCAGTTCTAGTATTGCTTATACATTGACCTTGCCTAGAATCACTTTAAGTCTAAGGGTGAAGAGAAGAAAGAAGAAACCTATATCTAAGTCTGATGATCTGGAGAACTATTATAAACCTGTAAGAAGTGCTACTATAGTTAGTTTTCAATCAGAAAAATATGAAGCCTATAACAATAAGATTTCAAAGATTATAAAACTTAATAGATTGTCTAACTTTCTAATTGCCAGCTTGCTTGCATTAGTACTTCCTATTAACTTAAAGCTAGTAACCCTTACCTTTGCCCTAATAGGAGTTATAGGAATAATCCTAAAAATCTATCTACATACGGGAGGCAGGTTTAAGTACGATCTGTTAAATGATAATAATCAGCTTCCTTCCATATGGCCTAAGCTTGCTGGCTCAGATGGGCTGTGGCAGGTGGTGGGGATCTGTGAACTTGATGATAATGGGTCTAAGAAAAACGCTGGTATTTCTACTTTATATGAACGGAAAGAAGCCCAATTAAAATATAAGACCCCGTATTATATTCATACAAGGTCTAAGGTCTTGCAAGTTAAGCTTGATGATTATAGGCTTATTATCTTGCCTGGTCATTATATTGCCATCAGTAAAAATGAAGTGGCTATGATAGAGACTGGGGAAGTTAAAGTTTTTTCTGAGACTGTCCTATATGCTGAGACAGAGAGTCTTCCTAAGGATGCCAATGTGGTTAATAGGACATGGAGATATGTTAATAAAGATGGGTCTATGGATAAGAGGTATAGGGATAATGAGAAGGTTCCTGTTTGTGAGTATCAGTTGGTTAGGGTTGAGAGTGAAAGTGGATTTAGGTTGGTTTTGTTGGGGTCAAGTGGGACATAGGGTCGGGTCCCTTGTCCCATTATTACATATAGCCCCAGTCTCCAACAAGGACCTTGTGCCCTTCTTCCAAACCTATATACTCTTCATAAGTACAATTTACGCCTTCTATAATTGTACCATCGTCAAGTTCAATATCTATGTAGAAATGATAGTATTGTTTCTTTCCTTTGGGTTTCTTATTTCTCTCGGAGTGTTTTTGCCTTACTATGCCATAGGTAAATGTAACTGGGCCACTTCTTATTTTTCTAATTCTTTTTATACAGTCAATTATAAGTATAATAATAAGTACAGCCATAATTGATAATAATAGGACATTAATTATCCCTTTTGTAGAGTTTAGACTTATAGATTCTTTGGATTTCATACTATAATAGATTGTAACTCCTGTATAAGCAACTAGCCATAATATAAAGGGTATGATATTGCTTCTTATCTTTTTTCTTTTCCAACTTTCTATTATGTCTTCAGCTTGTTCTTTTGTGGATTGTTGGGTTGGGTTGGAAGAGATGAGTTTTGTTGATTGTGCTTGCATATGGTGGCTCCTTTCGAGTTTATGGTAAAATTATTATATGGGGTAATTATACTTGTTTAATAAAATAA
>CAYOAJ010000003.1:21887-26992 GCA_964401895.1 uncultured Herbinix sp. | reverse complement strand
TAGAAAGTTTATATATTGACCCTTGGCTGCATCCAAAAATATAAAGTCATAGCTTTCACCTTTGTCTACTAAATCTTCAAGAACATCTATGGCATCCCCTTCTATTAGACTTATCTTGTCCTTATAAGAATAGCTTGTATCTCCTAGATTCTTTTTAGCTTGAACTAGGTACTTCTCTCCTCTTTCAATAGTTGTTATCTGACAATCATCACTTGAATATTTACTCATAAAGAGGGCGGAAAAGCCAATGGCTGTTCCGACCTCTAGAATTCTTTTTACTTTATGTGTTTTTATTAAAAAATGCAATAATCCCTGTGTTTCTTCCTTAATTATAGGCACATTATTATTATGAGCTTCTTCTTCCAACCTAATTAGTTCCTCTGGAAGTTCTTTGCTAAGGGAATTTATATAAGCACTAATCCTTTCATCTACAATCATAGTTATAACCTTTCTTCTTCCCTACCCATCTTCAGGTATGGCTTCCTCTTGAATTATAGACTTAGAATAATCCGTTATTATCTCCAGAATCTCATCATAAGTCATAGAAGTATTCAGCATATAAGTGCCTGGCATAATAACTGCATCCTGAAACTTCGCTTTAACATAGAAGGAGTTCTTATCTACAACAAGACGGTTAAGCTCTAACTTGCTTGCCACATCCATAGTTCCTTCGCCTTTACGGATCTGAATTGGCTTTTCTCTGCCTGGTGCCTCATCAACAGCAACTGGCCCATAAAGCTGATAAGCAAAATCATAAGCTTTTCTACTTGCAGTAACTATCAACATAATAGCCAATATATAAAATACGATATTTAAAAGTAGTCGCATGACAAAGCTGGCCACTTTAAATGTAACTTTCATCGATGTTGATTTCCCTGCCATATTACCGCTCCTTATCCTATACTTCCATAATAATTGGGAGTATCATTGGGTTTCTTTTTGTCTTTCTACGGATAAAGTTACCTAATGTGTCTCTTACATCCGATTTAATCTTATTCCAATCAGCATTTCCATTGCTTAAAGTCTTATCTAAAGCCTTTGATACTACTTCCCTAGCCTCTTCCATAAGATCTTCAGACTCTTTAACATATACAAATCCACGGGATACAATATCTGGACCTGATAAAACATTATTAGTATGTCTTTCTAAGGTAATTACAACTATCATTAGGCCATTCTCTGATAAATGTTTTCTGTCCTTAAGAACAATATTTCCTACGTCTCCAACACCTAATCCATCCACTAAGATACCTTGTGCTGGAACCTGGCCTACAACCTTACCTTCTTTTTCTGATAGGCTTAAGACATCACCTGAATTAATTATAAATATGTTTTCCTTAGGCACTCCCATAAGTTTTGCAATATCTGCTTGTGCTGCCTTATGTCTGTGCTCTCCATGATAAGGCACTGCATATTGTGGTTTTAACAGAGAATACATAAGTTTTATCTCCTCTGCACATGCGTGACCTGATACATGGGTGTCTTGATATATAACTTTAGCTCCTCGCATGGATAATTCATTGATTATCTTACTAACAGACTTCTCGTTACCTGGGATAGGGCTAGAGCTTAATATAACCAAATCACCTGGCTTAATAGATACATTTCTATGAATATTAGCAGCCATTCTAGATAAGGATGCCATATTCTCTCCTTGACTACCAGTGGTAATTAAAACAAGTTGATCGTCTGTATAATTCTTCATTTCAGCCATACTTATTAGAATATTTTTCGGAATATTCAAATAACCCAACTCACTAGCAGTCTCTACCATATTGACCATACTTCGGCCATCAACTACTACTTTTCTTCCATGTTTTTCTGCAGAATTCATAATCTGCTGAACCCTATCTACATTTGAAGAAAATGTAGCAACAATAATTCTTTCTTTAGAATGATCTGCAAAGAGGTTGTCAAATGTTTTGCCAACTGTACTCTCTGACATTGTATATCCTGGTCTTTCCGCATTAGTACTATCGCAAAGAAGGGCTAGTACCCCTTTCTTACCGATTTCACCAATTCTCTGAAGATCAATAGTCTCCCCAAAGACTGGTGTGAAATCAACCTTAAAATCCCCTGTGTTAAATATTACTCCTGCAGGTGTATAAACGGCTAAGGCCGCAGCATTAGCTATACTATGGTTGATTCTTACGAACTCTATCCTAAAGCATCCTAGATTAATGGATTGACCATAATCTACAACCTTACGTCTTGTATTTCTCATTAACTTATGTTCCTTTAATTTATTTTCAATAAGGCCCATTGTTAATTTTGTTGCATATAGTGGGGCGTTGATTTTCTTAAGAACATAAGGTAGTGCACCAATATGGTCCTCATGCCCATGGGTGAATACAAAGCCCTTTATCTTGTCCTTGTTCTCTTCAAGATAAGTTACATCTGGAATAACAAGGTCAATTCCCAGCATGTCGTCTTCTGGAAAGCCCAAACCACAATCCATGATAAGAATATTATCTCCACACTCAATTGCAGTAATATTCATCCCTATCTTCTCAAGTCCTCCAAGTGGAATAATCTTCACTTGTTCATCATTTACCTTTGTATTTCTGTTTGGCTTTCTGTTTGTGTTTGCTTTTCTGTTTGGCTTTCTGTTTGTGTTTGCTTTTCTGTTTGTTTTTGTGTTTGTGTTTGTGTTTCTGTTTGTGTTTCTTCTTTTTTGTTTTGTTACTTTTACTTTCTTAGTTGTTTTTTCTTGTTTTTCTTTCAACAACTGCACCTCCAATGATTTTTTCTTTCATCTCAGCGCATGATATAAAATAGACTAGGCATTTAATTTTTCCAGACAACTTTTACAATAACCAAAGAACTTAACCTCGTGGTCATTGACCTGAAAGCCTGTGGTATTCTTAATTTTTTCTTCTAATTCATATAAAAGATCATCCTCAAAAGGATATATATTACCACATTCATTGCATATCAAATGATGATGGTGGTGAGCGTCACTTTCGTCGTCTGTAATTCCGATTTCGTATCTGACGTACCCATCATCTAAGTTGAGTTTATCAATTAAGTTTAAATCTGATAACATTTGAATTGTTCTATATACTGTAGCTAGACCAATATCAGGATGTTTTTTCTTAACCAAATCATAAATCTCCTCTGCGGTCATGTGAACTCCTGGTCTGCTATATAATACTTGTAAAATCACCAATCTTTGTGTGGTGACTTTAAGTCCGTTATCTCTCAATATTTTTTTGAACATTTCACGGCTATCTAGCATGTTATCACCTTTTCCAATCTATCTATATACATGCTCTATCTCTAATTACAGGGTTCCCTGTAAAATAGTTCTAATTTGTTTTTATATTTATATTTATTATTCTATTTCAATTTCTATATCCCCTATAAGTTCTTCAAACACTTTCGCAAGTAATTCCATCTCTTTTTCATCTTCTACAAGTTCATATACGGCTTCTTCATCGGACTCCACAGATTTGTCCTTTAATATTAATGCCTCTTCTTCTCCATCTTCTCCTTTTGTACTAACCAATAAATAGTCTTCCTCTGCAAGTTTTGTTTGCTCCAAAACTGTAAATAAAACTTCTTCTCCATCTTCAGATGTAAAAATAATTTCTTCTGGTCTTTGTTCCATTCTCTCTAACCTTTCTTATTGTTCCTTATTAAATTTAATGTAATCTAGATATCCTTGCAATATCAAAACAGCTGCAATCTTATCCACAAGGGCAGCCTTCTCTTCATAATTTAATCCATCTTGGTCTAAAGCTTGATTTGCAGCTACTGTTGTCAGTCGCTCATCCCATAATACCACTTCAATACCTGTCCTAGCCCTTAGCTTGTCAGCGAATTCTTCTGTTTTCTTAGCCCGTTCACCTATTGTATTATTCAAATGCTTTGGATAGCCAAGAACTATCTTGGATACATCGTATTCATCAATAAGTTCCTCAATTCGTGCAAAAGTTCTTCTTAATTTATTCTCTTGTTTTCTACGAATGGTTTCCTTACCTTGTGCAGTAATACCTAAAGAATCACTTATTGCAACTCCAACTGTTACCGAGCCGTAATCTAAGCCCATTATCCTTTTCAAATCCGTTCACCTTATTACTTTCTCTTGCCTTTATGATTATATTCATTATCAATATAATAGTGTAATAACCATTCGATAATTTCATCACGTTCTACTTTCATAACCATACCTCGTGCACCTTTGTGGCTTGTTATGTAAGTTGGATCACCTGACATTATATATCCAACAATCTGATTAACAGGATTGTATCCTTTCTCTGTAAGAGCAGAATAAACAGCATCAAGTACATTTTGTACACCGGATTCAAGATCTTTTTGAACTTTAAAATACTGTGTATTATTAATTTTTTTCATTGATTCACATCCTTACAATCTTTTTCTGCAAATTGTCTATTATCTACTATATTAATATATTTAGATGTAAAATTCAATTGATTATATACAAAGCAGTATATCTTCATTCAGATCACCTATAACCTTGGCAGAAATAATCTGATTGCTTAAATCTTCATTACTTTCTATTCCAAGCTTTAGATATCTTTCATTATGGCCAACCTGATAACTTTTTCCGGCTATTTCTATAGTTTCCTCTATAAGAATCTTCTCTATTCTTCCCTTAAAGCTAGCCTTGTATTCATTGGACATATCTTCTACTGCTTCTATAAGAATATTACGTCTATTATTTTTAACCGATTCATCAACCTGTTTGTCCATCTTGTATGCTACAGTTCCTTTTCTCTTGGAATATTTGAAAACATGGATATAAGAAAAGCCGATTTTCTTGACAAACTCCAAGCTTTCTTTAAATTCCTCATCTGTCTCACCAGGGAAACCAACTATAACATCTGTTGTAAATGCTGGTTTTTCAAAATACTCTCTCAATAGTAGTATTTTATCATAATATTCCTCAGATGTATACTTACGATTCATTCTTTCTAAAACACTATTAGAACCACTTTGCAAAGACAGATGAAAATGTGGGCAAAATTCATCCACACTGGCAATTATACTGGCAAATTTTCTTGTTATAATTCTTGGCTCTAGACTTCCTAGACGTATTCTTTCTACACCAGCAATATTAGCCACTTCAACAATAAGCTTGG
>CAYOAJ010000003.1:6293-21877 GCA_964401895.1 uncultured Herbinix sp. | reverse complement strand
AGAGGGTTTTCTTCATATATGTCCTTTGTGTTTGGAAAATCTATACCATAAGAGGATAAATGAATTCCCGTTAGTACAAACTCTTTATATCCATTGTCAGCCAGCCTCTTAACTTCATCTAGTACATCCTCCATCTTCCTACTTCTTACCCTCCCTCTAACATAGGGAATTATACAGTAAGAACAGAAGCGGTTACAGCCATCTTGTATCTTTATAACTGCCCTGGTTTTCTCTAAAGCTGTAGCTACATTAAGATCTTCATATTCACTTTCTTTATTAATATCTACAAGATATTCTCCATGGCCTTTGCCTGCCTTGTAGTGATTGATTACATTAATTATATCGGACTTCTTATTATTGCCTAAAACAATATCTACTGCACTATCTTCTAGTAATTCTTCTTCTGCACTTTGTACATAACATCCAACAGCAATTATTATAGCCTCAGGGTTTCTTTTTTTTGCCTGGCGCAACATCTGCCGGGATTTACGGTCAGCAATATGGGTTACCGTACATGTATTAACTACGTAGATATCAGCAATCTCTTTGAAATCCACGCTTTCATAGCCGTTCTCTTCAAAGATTCCTCGCATTGCCTCAGTTTCATAGGAATTAACCTTACAACCAAGTGTTAGGAATGCTACCTTCTCTTTCATCTATTATAATTGTCCTTTCTTTAGTTCTTAAGCAAAACTCCTAGTTTCTAAATTACATCAACAAGTTTATCTCTGTATTTTTATATACTTTGTCTATTGACTTTTTATTTGTTAAAATATAGTATATAGATATATCATGAAGGAGGATTGAATTATGATGAAAACAGTTAAAGTTTCTTTAAAATCAATTGATAAGGTTAAGTCTTTTGTAAATGACATTACACAGTTCGATTCTGATTTTGATTTAGTATCAGGTAGATATGTTATAGATGCAAAATCAATAATGGGGATTTTCAGTCTTGATTTATCCAAAGACATTGAATTACGTATTCATACTAAAGATGATATTGATAAAATTCTTGAGGTACTAAAACCTTATCTAGTTGAATAAACATTTATCTTTATAACCTTATCCAATCTGCAACATATTATTTATCTTAATATGTTGCAGATTTTTTTTTGAAGTTTTACTCTACTTCGATCACTTCTACTGTACTTAATGCTTCTTCTAGCATCTGATCAATCTTATCTCCCAGTTTAGTCTCCGACCTTTTAATATCCTTTAATCTAGGTTTTGTCACAGGATGTTTTGCTACAAATATTGTACAACAATCCTCATAGGGTAGAATTGATGTTTCATAAGTATCTATTTCCTTAGCAATTTCCACAATGTCTTTCTTATCCATTGCAACTAATGGGCGAAAGACTGGCATTGAGCTTGCCTCATTTGTAACCCCTAGGCTATGCATAGTTTGACTAGCGACCTGTCCGATGCTCTCTCCTGTTATTAGGCCTAGACAACCTTCTTGATCTGCTAACCTTTCTGCAATTACCATCATATATCTTCTCATAATAATGGTAAGTTCATCATGGGGGCACTTCTCATATATATATAATTGTATATCAGTAAAGTTCACAACGTTAAGTTTTATAGGTCCAGTATACTTGGCTAGCTTTCTAGCTAGGTCAACTACCTTCTGCTTTGCCCTATCACTAGTATAAGGGGGAGCATGGAAATATGTTGCGGAAATTGATACACCTCTTTTAGCAATCATATAGCCTGCTACAGGGCTATCAATGCCTCCAGATAGTAATAGCATAGCTTTACCATTAGAACCCACCGGCATGCCTCCTAGGCCTGGTATATCTATTGAGTATATATAGGTTTTTGTCCTGATTTCTATAGTAATATCAACTTGAGGCTTATGAACATCAACCTTAAGGTCTGGAAACTTTTTCAGAAGATATGAGCCCATATCCACGCAAATCTCCGGTGATGTTCTAGGATACTTTTTATCTGCTCTTCTAGCATGTACCTTGAAAGTAAAATTCTTATCTGGATACATAGCATCCACATATTCTCCTACTTCCTTGGTTAAATTATCCCAGCCAGAATCCTCTAGAACAACAACTGGACATATTGATGAGATGCCAAATACTTTCTTCAGTGCATCTACTGCATCCTGGTAGTCGTATTGGTCAGGGCATTCTACAAATATCCTTCCTTGCTCCTTACTAACATTAAATTGTCCTACCTGCTTAAGGGAAGCGTTAATCCTACTTATAAGTGCGTCTTCAAATAAATATCTGTTCTTACCCTTTAAACCTATCTCTGCGTATTTTATTAAAAATGCTTTAAACATTTATTTTCCTCCAAGTTTATTAATTAAAACAAATTTATCTTCTTCTATATCGTCTTAAAAATGGTAGTAATTCATTTAACTGATCTATTGTATAGTCTATCTCTTCCATTGTTGTCCAGCTTGACATGGAGAAACGAATTGTAGAGTCTATCTGATTAGTAGATAGTCCAATACCGGTCAATGTAGCACTTGATTCCGGACTATTTGAGCTACATGCTGAACCAGAAGAAACATATATTCCCTTCTCTTCTAAAGCATGAAGTAAGACTTCGCTTCTTACTCCTTCAAAGCTTACACTCATAATATGGGGAGCTGTCATCTTTATATACTCCATCTCAAAGTTTTCACATTCCTTTGGTATACCATTTATCTTAATATCGTCAAGCTTGCTTACTTCCCTAAGGAAGTATTGCTTAAACTTATATAATTTTTCTATTTTATGATTAAATTTATCATAGGCTTCTTGAATTGCCAGACCAAGACCTGCAATAGCTGGCACATTCTCTGTACCTGGGCGAAATCCTCTTTGCTGTCCACCACCGTAAACCAATGGGTTAATCTTTACTTTCCTATGAACATATAAGGCTCCAATGCCTTTAGGGCCATGTATTTTATGGCCACTAAATGTAAGTAGATCAATCCCTTCTCTCTCTGGGTAGATATAATACTTACCTATAGCTTGGGTAGCATCCACGTGAATTATTACATTTCTCTTTATCTTTCTTATTTCTGAGATGATTTTATCTATATCCTGTACAGATCCTATTTCATTATTAACATACATTATGGATATAAGTATTGTATCCTTATTAATCAATTGGTACAACTCTTCCTCAATTAACCTACCTGACCTATCTACCGGTGCAAAATCAATTTTAAAACCACAATTTTCTAGAAAAAGTACAGGTTCTTGCACTGAAGGATGTTCTATTCTTGTTGTAATAATATGATTTCCCCTTCTGTTATTTGCAAAAGCCGCCCCTACTAAGGCTAGATTATTAGCTTCTGTTCCTCCAGATGTAAACAAAATCTCCCTTGGATGGACTTTCAAAGTAGCGGCAATAATCTCAGTTGCTTTTTTTATATATTGTTCCGCCCTCATGCCCATACTATGTTTTGATGAGGGATTACCATAATCCTCACATGACACCTTGGTCATTAAGTCCATAACCTCTTTACTTACTTTGGTTGTAGCTGAATTATCTAGATATACTTCCATAATCTCTCCTTAACTAAAGCCGATCTATTCATTATGAATATATGAAATCCTATAGTTTTCAAGTATCTTTAGTATATTATATGGGTTTACACTCATTTCGCCTATTCTAGATGAAATATATATACCAAGATGCAGATGTACTGGGAATTCACCAACAGTTCCTTCTTCACCATATCCCGAATCCCCCATAAATCCAAGCATTTGCCCAGCAATAACTTGGTCTCCTTCTTGAAGATTAGGAGCATATGAATCTAAATGGGCATAATAAAAATACCCTGAAGAAGGGGATCTTATCCCTATACGATAGCCGCCTTTCTCAAGCCAACCCATCTTCTCTATAATTCCGTCCGTCATACTTACTACTGGTATAAGGCCACGTTGATTAGTTTCCGTCATTATATCAGTTCCTTCGTGCCTTCTTTTTCCTCCATAATTGCGAATGGAAAACCAGGAGTTTTCATAAGAAATACGGGCTTCTTCCCTATTAGAGAAGGGCACAGGAAAGTACTGCAAATCATTTATAATAGCCCTATAGTAGTAATACAGTTCTCTAAAAGCCTCTGTTTCTACTAAATCACCAATTCCTCTTAGAAAGACGTAATCATCTAAGCGCCCATTAGCTTCTGGATTATAGTTCTTAGCAAGCATAGTAAATGTAAGATATCCTATTGGGTCTACGTAGGCATAACCCTGGAGGCTAGGGTGCTTCTCCAAAAGTTTTGCTAGATTTATGTCTGATTCTTCAAGAATATTTTCATTGATTTTAATATCCCTAAAGGCTTCATAATCTATTCCCTTGCTAATAATTTCACTTATATATTCATCGGTTCTTAGAAGTCTTATCTCTTTTCCCACAATTATTAAAACAACAATTAGTAAGAAAATTGAAAGAAAAATTTCTAATCCTTGATTTTTCATCCAGAAATTTATCTTCTTGTAGTATTGCTTTTCTCTTCTTTTCATAAACATCTCACCTATCATTACTAATGGCTTATCCTTAAAACAATGGACATTTCATTATATGATAGATGTTTAGTCTTTATACAATACAATTATTTATTGGTTTTCATCACCAAAGACGAATTCATGTAGAATTCTAATGTTCTCATTATAATCAGGTATTAGTACATCCATTCCACGTACTGATACATTATCTCTAAATTTACCGTCAACAGGAATGCGAAGTTGCTGAACTTCCGTAGTTCCCATATCTAAAAAGGTATACAACATATGTTTAAATGTGTCTCCACTAATATCTGTTGAAATCATTGGTAGCAAGCTGTACATAATAGAAACCAGCTCCACTTTGCTAGAGGTCTTATATTTTTCGAAGATTTCATTTAATATTATTCTATGCCTGTCAGTTCTTCCATAATCATCCTTATAACCAGTAATTGATGCCCTATATCTAATCCTTGAATAGCCAAGCACCTGATTCCCGTTAAGTGTCTGAGTACCTTCCACGGTAGTACGATATTGGGGTTTTGAGATATAATTTGTTCTATTTAAATATCTACTTTCTGCTCCCGTTAGGGTTATCTCTAAACCTCCAAGTCTATCAATAATTCTTTCAAAGTTATCAAAATTAACTAACATACATCCATCTAATTTTATATCAAAATTAAGAGCTATGGTTTCATATAAAAGGGGAACTCCGCCCCTCTGGTAGGCTGAATTAAGCTTATTTTCTTGATAGCCTGGAATTCTAACTAACATATCTCTCATAAGGGATGTCAGCTTTAATTCTTTTGTCTTAGTATTCATAGTAGCAATCATAATCAGGTCTGTTCTTCCTCTAGAGGTTCCCGAACCAATTGCCTCTTCTCCTAACAATAAAACATTTATTGCATAATCTTCCTGTCTTCCCTCACCTGGAACATCTGGCCAAAGAATCTGATCTGTTTCTACAGCCTCTAAATCCTCGCCCCCTAATATATCGTCTTCTTCTAGCTCATCTATATCTTCCATTTGTTCTGGATTTTTTTCAAATTCACTAGTCCTAGAAGTCCATATTACCTCGCCGACATTAACACCCATCTTCTTCAAAAGGTCATTCCCTGGTTCTGTGAACCCTAAGAAAAATGCTGTTGCAACTAAAACAAATAAGACTGCCACAACTACACCTTGAATGTAAATCGCTTTTTTCTTCTTATTAATTTGTTCTTTTTTAATTTTTTCCTCAGTCTCAACATTCTCTAATTCTTCACTTATTTGTTCTGCCAATGACATATTAATGTCAACTAGTTCTTCTTCAATAACATCCTCTGTAACTTCAGAATTAAGAGCCCCTTCTATAGCTTCATGCTCTTCAGCTGTTTTTTCCTCTAATTCATGTTCAGATTTGTTTCTTTCCTTATCCATAACTCCATCTCCCAATATGTTTTAAGGAGCATGATTACACATCTGTGTAACACTCCACCTTATAAAATTATTATTTTATTTTTCTCTCCAATACCTTCTCCAAAAATTGATAAACCCTAATTGTAGATGATATAGAAACCTTTTCATCTATTGTGTGCACACGAGACATATCTGGCCCAATTGATACAATATCAATACCAGGCATTTTCTCATATATTAGTCCGCACTCTAGTCCTGCATGAATTGCTTGAACTATCATCTTCTTACCATAAATCTCTTGATAGATAGATTGCATATGGTCTCTAAGGGGTGAATCCTTCTTAAATTCCCATGCAGGATATTCTGATCTTACTTCATAATCCCCGCCTAAGAAGCTTACCATATAATCCAGCCTGTCACTAATGTAATGCTTATAAGAACTTTTTGAACTTCTTACAGAATGATGGAATATGGCCTTATCTTCTTCAATACGAAAAATTCCTAGATTTAATGAGCTTTCTACTAAATCCTCAATATCTGAACTCATTACCTGTACCCCATTAGGCATATTTACAAGTAAAAACAATATTTTTTCAAATGAAATCATATGAAGTTGATTATAGTCCCCTTCACCTAAATCTTCAAGAACATATTCTAATTCCGGCTCACTTGAAGCAAGTTCTTTCTTGTAGCTTTCCATTATTTCTGCAACTTTATCTTTTATCTCTTCAATATTATCATCTGTAATTAATATATGGGCTATAGCTTCTCTTGGTATAACATTATCCTTAGACCCTCCAAACATATCAATCAAACCAAAGGAATAAGTCTTACAAAGGTCAAAAAGTAATCTTCCCATAAGTTTAGTAGCATTAGTCCTATTCTGGATTATATCCATTCCAGAATGGCCTCCTTTTAAACCACCAATACTGATTTTAAGCTTTCTTCCTTTTTCCTCTTCTCTCTTTATAGGTAAAGTACCTATACCGGATAATCCACCAGCACAACTGGCTAAAAGATAACCCTCTTCCTCAGAGTCAAGATTAATCATGTATTTTCCTTGTAAATAGGATAAGTCTAGGGCTTTGGCCCCCTTCATTCCCACTTCTTCATCTGTGGTTATAATGGCTTCAAGTCTTGGATGTTTTAGGCTTTGATCTGAAAACAGTGCTAGAATATATGCTACTGCAATTCCGTTATCTGCACCAAGAGTAGTGCCATCTGCGTGTAGAAAATCTCCATCCACCATTAACTTAATAGGGTCCTTGCTAAAGTCATGACTTCCTTCTTTTTCTTTCTCACAAACCATGTCCATATGGCCTTGAAGTATAATTGCTGCTTCATCTTCATATCCAGGACTGGCTTCTTTTATCATTATTACATTATATGCATTATCTTGAGTATACTCTAGCTGGTGCTCCTTTGCAAATGATACCAGATAATCACTAATTTCTTTTTCATTTCCTGAACATCTAGGTATCTTTGATATTTCTGAAAAATATTTAAAAATATCTTTATAATCTAATTCCTTTAATCTATCCATCAATTCTACACTACCTTTCAAATCTTTTAATTTTTAAAGCTATGAATTGGAGCTGGTATTCTGCCACCCCTATTAATAAAGGGCTCGCAGGAAAAATTATTAACTGGCATTACTGGACCACGGCCTAATAAACCACCAAACTCTGCCACATCTCCTACATCCTTGCCTACTACAGGGATAATTCTAACAGCAGTAGTTTTCTGATTAATCATACCTATTGCCATCTCATCTGCTATTATTCCCGAAATTGTTGTTGCCTTTGTCTGGCCAGGAATTGCAATCATATCTAATCCAACTGAACAAACACTGGTCATTGCCTCTAATTTCTCTATAGTCAAGGCACCAACCTCTACAGCTTTTATCATTCCCTGATCTTCACTTACTGGTATAAAGGCACCACTAAGACCTCCAACATATGAGGATGCCATAACTCCACCCTTCTTAACCTGATCATTTAAAAGGGCTAAGGCTGCAGTTGTTCCAGGTGCACCAGCATACTCCAAGCCTATTTCCTCTAATATGTCAGCAACACTATCTCCAATAGCAGGAGTAGGCGCTAAGGAAAGGTCTACTATTCCAAAAGGAATATCAAGCATCTTGGATGCTTCTTGGGCCACTAACTGGCCAACACGGGTTATCTTAAATGCAGTCTTTTTAATAGTCTCACATAGGGTTTCAAAGTCAGCCCCTCTTACGCCTTCTAAGGCATGTTTTACAACACCAGGACCACTAACCCCTACATTTATTACAGCGTCCCCTTCAGTAATTCCATGGAAGGCACCTGCCATAAAAGGATTGTCATCTGGTGCATTACAAAATACTACTAATTTAGCACAGCCTATAGAATCTTCCTCTTTAGTTAATTCTGCAGTCTCCTTGATTATTTCCCCAAGTAATTTAACTGCATCCATGTCAATACCAGTCTTGGTAGATCCAACATTTACGGAGCTACACACCCTATCTGTCTGAGCTAAGGCTTCTGGTATAGACTCTATCAAAAGTTTATCACTAGCACTCATGGCTTTAGATACTAAGGCTGAGAAACCTCCTATAAAGTTTACTCCAACGGTTTTTGCTGCCCGGTCTAAAGTCTTGGCTATACTAACATAATCTTGTGTTTTCTTACAAGCTGCTGCCCCAATTATAGCTATTGGGGTAACGGAGATTCTTTTATTAACAATGGGAATCCCATATTCCCTTTCTATCTGATCTCCTACAGCTACTAGGTCTTTGGCAACTCTTGTTATCTTATCATATATTTTCTTATTAACTTCATCAAGATCTGGTCCAATGCAATCAAGCAGGCTGATTCCCAATGTGATTGTTCTAACATCAAGGTTCTCCTGTTCAATCATCTTATTGGTTTCAATGACCTCATTTATATTAATCATCCTATTTACCTCCATTGTCCCATCTAAATTCTATGCATTTTATTGAAAATGTCTTCATGCTGTGCCTTAATATCTACCCCAATTTCTTCACCTATCTTGTCAAGTTCCTCTTGGATAAGATGAAAATCTTTTGGAGAATTTGTAGCATCTACAACCATCATCATATTAAAAAATTCTTGAATAATCGTTTGAGATATATCAAGTATATTAATTTGATTATCTGCCAAATAAGTACAAACCTTGGCTATTATTCCTACACTGTCCTTACCTACTACTGTAATAATCGTCCTCTTCATATATATCTACCCTTTCCTTATCTTTTCTTAATTAAACTAATACCATACTTGATGGTACGTCCCTATGTGCAACAGACAAATTAAGAGAATCCAAGTCACATCCGTAATTATTAAGCTCACAACATACAGTTTCATATGCTAATTCTGCATAATTATTTTCCTTACTAAGATGTGCTAAGATTACATGTTCTAATTTATCATTTAATAATTGTATCAGTAAAGATGCAGTAGCATCATTAGATAAATGACCCTTTTTACCTGTTATCCTTTGCTTTAAGAAATAAGGATACTTACCTACCATTAACATATTTTCATCATGATTAGCCTCAATCACAAGTACATCTGAGTCCTGTAACTTAGACACAGTATAGTCATCATAGGTTCCCAAATCCGTAGCAATTCCAAGTTTCTTACCACTTGCTCCTAGTGTGTAGCCAACTGGATTGGATGCATCATGGGATATTGCAAAGGGCTCTACACTAATATCATTAATCTTAAATTCCTCGTTTGGTTTTATATAATGAAATAATTCCTCTGGAATCTCCTTCATAGTCTTCTTCTGCAAGATTGCCTGTGCTGTCTCATATGTTGTATATATGGGTATATTATAGCGCTTAGACATTACTCTTAATCCGCTTATATGGTCAGTATGTTCATGGGTAATTAATATTCCTTGTATAGTATCTGGCTTAATATCAATACTGCTAAGGCCTTCCTCTATTCTTTTAGTTGAAATTCCCACATCAACTAAAAGGTTAGTTTTATCACTAGCCACATAAACACAATTTCCACTACTACCACTTGCTATAGTGCATAATTTCATATTATTATCCCTCTCCAAGCTTCATCTCTAGTCTATTTCAATCAAACTTTCTACCTGTTCTTTAAGATAATCTAAATCACCGACATTTTCAATGACAATAGAATATCTTTTTCTAAAATCCTCATCCTTGCACTGACTTTCAAATATTGAATCTATCTTTAAATCACTATAGTCCCTTGATTTCTTTAAACGGTCTCTTCGCATCTTCTCAGGAGCATATACATACCAGACCTGATCGCAGATGGTATCATAACCGGACTCAATCATTAGGGCTGTTTCTATAACAAAATACTTCCATCCTTCTTTCCTTTTTTCTTCAATCTCCTCTTGTACCACTTCAAGTACTTTGGGATGGGTTAGTGAATTTAATATCTTTAGTTTCTTTTCATCTTTAAAAACTATCTTAGATAATCTATTAGAGTCAATAGTTTTATCTTCTAATAAAATATCTTTACCAAAATATTCAACCACATCTATATAAGAGGCCTGACCAGGTTCCATTAGTTCCTTAGCTATCCGGTCTGTATTAGCGATATAGGCACCTTCTTCTTCTAAAAGCTTAGTAACTAATGTCTTACCGCTTCCAATTCCCCCTGTGATTCCGATTATTTTCATAACTTCCTCCAATGATTTTCTTAAATAATCATAATACTCTTATACTTGATACCAGTTGTCACCTTGGCTTATATCTACTATTAAGGGAACTTTAAGTTCTGCTGCCCCTTCCATTTCTTCTTTTAAGATCCTTCTTACTTCATCCACTTCATCCTTATGAGTCTCTATAAGTAGCTCATCATGGACTTGAAGTATAAGCTGGGACCGCATCTTCTTATCCTTCAATCTATTATTTACATTTATCATAGCTATCTTAATAATATCTGCTGCAGTTCCCTGGATTGGGGCATTCATAGCCACTCTTTCTCCAAAGGACCGCCTCATATAATTACTAGATTGTAGCTCTGGAATAGGCCTACGCCTTCCATAAAGAGTTTCTGAGTAACCCTTTTCCTTTGCCTCTGCTACTAGCTTATCTAGATACTTTTTAATCTTAGGATAAGTCTCAAAGTATCTTTCTATATAATGGTCTGCTTCTTTTCTTGTTATATTTAAGTCCTGGCCTAGGCCAAAAGAACTTATCCCATATATTATTCCAAAATTCACTGCCTTTGCACTATCACGAAGGACAGGAGTAACTTCCTCAAATGGAACATGAAAAACTTCCGCTGCTGTAGTCTTATGAATATCCTTACCTTCTATATATGCATTTATAAGCTTGTCATCTCCTGATAAATGGGCCAAAACCCTAAGCTCTATCTGGGAATAGTCGGCGTCTAAGAATATATAGTCTTCCTGGGGCGTAAATACCTTTCGTATCTGCCTACCAAGCTCCATACGGATTGGTATGTTCTGAAGGTTTGGATCTGTACTACTTATCCTTCCTGTCGCAGTAATAGTCTGATTAAACTTACCATGAATACGTCCATCTTCCTCTATATATTCTGCTAAACCATCTGCATAAGTTGACTTAAGTTTAGCAAGTTGTCTATACTCTAATACTTTTGATGCAATAGGATGTTCCCCCTGAAGCTTTTCTAAAACATCTGCCGCTGTTGAATATCCAGTCTTTGTTTTTCTTGCAAAGGGCAGCCTTAATTTTTCAAATAATATAAGGCCTAACTGTTTTGGTGAATTGATGTTGAATTCTTCACCTGCTAATTCATGGATTTCTTCTTCCAATTCCTTGATACCAATTTCCAACTTATCGCTGTATTCCTTCAAGGCTTCTTTATTGGTCCTTATACCCCTACGCTCCATCTCATACAAGACATATATTAGAGGCATCTCAATCTCTTCAAAAAGCTCCAGCATCTTCTCTTCTATTAACTTCTCCCTTAAAGGTTCAGTAGCCATATATGCAACATAAGCATTATAGCAAGAGTAAGATAGGACTGCTTCCTTCTTATCTAGGGCTGCCTCTTTCAAGGATGACTTATCTAATAGACCCTTTCTAGACGGTAAAGTCATAGCCAGGTAGTCCCTAGCAATATCATCATAATTATATGAGTCAGTTAAAGGATTAAGGAGGTAAACTACTAACTCCAAATCAAATATCTGAGCTTCTTCATCAATATCAAGGTATGGCAATTGTGCCTTAAGTCCAATTGTTGAAAGCTTATGGCCCTCTTGGGCAAGCCTTGATATTTGCTCCGTTAAGTAGTGACTTTCTATTGAATCCGAACACTGAATATAATAAATGCTTTTCTCATTATAACATATAGATAAGCCAAAAACCTTACCTTCTTCTGCTATAACTTGAATTCCCACTGGTTTATCAGTCTTCTGGCTAATATCAAATATTTCTTTCACCTTATCTGGATCAGTAACTAAGATAAAGCTTTCCTCTAGTTTTGTAGAAGAAAAGTCTTCGTCTTTTTGAAATCTGGAAAGTAAATTTTTGAACTCAAGCTTCTTAAACCACTCATAGACATCTTCATTATATATCTCTTCCAAAGTTGCATCTTTAAAATTAATATCTAATTCACAATCTATACAAATGGTTGCTAATTCCTTAGATAAAAAAGCCTTGTCTTTATTTTCTCTAAGGTTAATGGCCATCTTGCCTTTTAACTCATCTATATGTTCATATACATTTTCAATCGAATGGTACTTCTTAATAAGTCTAGTACCTGTCTTTTCACCTATTCCTGGCACTCCTGGAATGTTATCTGAAGAATCTCCCATAAGACCTTTTAAATCAATAAATTCTTTAGGGGTAACCTCATAGCGGTCTAAGACATCCTTAGCATAATAATCTTCTATCTCTGTGCCACCTCTCCTGGTCGTAGGAATTCTTATCTTAATCTTTTCACTAGCCAGTTGCAAAAGATCCCTGTCACCAGATACCAATGAAACTATTAAACCTTCTTTTTCTGCTTGAGTAGCTAGGGTTCCTAATACATCATCCGCTTCATAGCCTGGCTTTTCAACGATCATAATGTTCATGGCCTTAAGAACTTCCTTAATCTTAGGAACCTGTTCCCGTAATTCTTCTGGCATGGGTTTCCTTGTCCCCTTGTAATCATCAAACATCTCGTGGCGAAATGTTGGATGGCGGGTATCAAAAGCTACTACCAGAAACTCCGGTTCCTCTTCCTCTAATATCTTCAACAATATATTTATAAAACCAAGAATGGCATTGGTATGGTCCCCTTGAGATGTTGTTAAGTCTGGTAGACCATAAAAAGCACGGTGTAATATACTATGCCCATCTATTAAAACTAGTTTTTCTTCCATGTATATATAATCGTAGGATATAGTCCATAGACATCCTACGAAGCCTCCTTTCCAATCTTTATTGGCTACAATCTATATGGTTTTGCTATATTATAGTGTATAGCTATGGCCCTTCATTTTCAAGGTTTTTTCTCAAATCCTCTTCAATTACTTGGTATCTCTCACTATTAAACTGCATACGCAACTTAAAATCACTGTCTGTAACTAGGTTTTCATCTTCCCTACTTATAAAATTGTTCTGAAGACCAAGCAATAAGCCCATTGCAATTACAAGAAGAATAAGTATACTTCTTTTTCTATATCTTGAGAACCTTTTATGGATAATCTTTTCTTCTGCCCTCTCTAACTTTGTGGAAAGTTGCAACTTAAAATCATCAGAGATTCTCTCTTCATCATCTAGCTGTTTCATGGCTGTTAAGAGTGTATAGTAAACCTCAAGTTCTTCATAACATTCAGAACAGGTATTTACATGATTTATAAAGTCTTCTAATTCTTCATTATCCAGCTCATCATTGATAAATGGAGTGATCAACTTTTGGGCCCTGTCACAAGTCATAATTACCTGGCTCCTTACTAATTAGCACTATTAAGCATCTATAGTTACAATATAAAATATAATAAATAAATTAAAAATCTATACAATTCCTACTTGCATTACATTTTTTATTATGATAAAATAAGTCTCGTTACACAGATGCGGATGTGGCGGAATGGCAGACGCAGCAGATTCAAAATCTGCCGGGCTTATACCCGTGAGGGTTCGAATCCCTCTATCCGCATTAAATTTATTTTTTATGCCACAGTTAATTATATCCTAAAAAAGTGCTTTTGCCTATATAAATGATGAAATTAATAAAAACACTTTACTTTAATTGCAAAAAGTGATATACTTTATACATGAAAAGGAGCAACCGCCCACAAAGTGGTTAGCCTCCTAGACAGTTATTATTAAGTGAAATAACTGCCCACAGATTGCTACGTCAGGGGCAGTTATTTTTTATGCTTATTATCCCTATCGTTTAAATAGGTAAGCAGTGCAATGTCGCAATTTGTCATACATGTTTAATTAAGTTTCTTTCTAACTTTAAAAGCTACTAGGTACCTAGTAGCTTTCTTGTTCTAAAAATATTTCTTACTTCCCCATAGGTTACTTTTCTTCAAATCAATATACTCATTATATGCCTGCTCTAAGATCTGCCTCTCATTAGAGAACTTAAGCAGATGATAGGCTTCATGATATTTATAGTAACCTGAATCCATAAAATGCTCTTCCCTTTGTGGTTTACTGTAATAGCTATTAGACATCATTAAATACCAATGAACATCCTTTAATACTGTATTGTGTGGAATGTTGAAGGAATATTGGCTTTTACCGACATACTTGATAACAGAAGCCTTGATACCCGCCTCTTCTCTTACTTCCCGTATGGCAGTTTCTTTGTACTCTTCACCCTTTTCTACTGTTCCCTTCGGTAACACCCACCCCTCATATCTGTTCTTAACGTTCTTATACAGTAATAAAATCTTTCCTCTAAAAATTACTACACCACCACAGCTCGTTGCTTCGATCATTGCAATGCCTCCTGTTTTTGGTGTCGTCTCATCTGTCATCTTATAATAAATTAAGTATACAATAATACAGATGTTTTTTCAACTTAATTTTACCATCTATTCAAAGTATGCATCAACAAGTTTTTCTGCTATTGGCACTGCATATTGACTACTAGATCCCACATTTTCAACAATTATACTAAATGCAATCTGCGGATTGTCTGCTGGTGCATACCCTATAAACCAGGCATGATCTTTTTTCCCTTCTACTTCTGCTGAACCAGTCTTCCCTGCAACACTTACTTTTAGATCTTTTAATTTTCTTCCTGTTCCCTCTTCAACTACCTCTTCCATTAATAAGGATAGATAGGCTGCCTCTTCCTCAGTCATTGGATTTGCTATAGGCTGGGGCTCATAATATTTCACCACTCTACCATCTGCACTTTCTATCTGTTCAACCACATAAGGCTTCATCATGACTCCTGAGTTTGCCACTGTTGAAACTATCATTGCATTGTGTAGGGGTGAAATCAAAGTCCTCCCCTGTCCAATAGCAGTGTGCATGGCCTCTTTTGTACTTCCGCTTCCACTTTTAAGTTGGAAACTACTAGGTCTATAGGCCATAGTAAGAGGAAGTTTTTGATTAAAGAGCAGGCTTTCACTTATATTATATAAATGGTCCATATCTAGCTTTATCCCCATGTTGGCAAAGGATGTGTTACAAGACTTTGCAAATGAAGTTATTAAATCCACCTTACCATGGGCATTTCTATTATAGCAATTCACTATCATTCCATCATGTTCAATACTACCTTTACAATCATATTC
>CAYOAJ010000003.1:0-6283 GCA_964401895.1 uncultured Herbinix sp. | reverse complement strand
GATTGTCTCTTATATAAGCCAGCGCTGTAACTAACTTAAAGGTTGAGCCCGGTGGATATAGTCCTTGGGTTGACCTATTCATTAAAGGGGCTTCATTGTCCTTATCTTCTGTAATCTCAGGCCACAGTAACCTAGCGTCATTAGGGTTATATCCTGGCTTTGATACCATGGATAGGATTTTGCCAGTAGATGGCTCCATTACAACAACTGCCCCCCTATTATCTCCTAAAGCATCATAGGCCACCTTCTGAAGCTGAACATCCAAAGTAGTTACTACATTGTTCCCCAGATTTTTCTGTCCAATTAATTCATTATACATATGCTCTAGTGGGTTAATGTCCGATGTTAACATCCTAATATTCTCTGTTTCCTCTAAGCCAGCTCTACCTTCCTGGGTCCTCCCCACTAGGTGAACAAATAAATCATCATATGGATATATCCTTTTCTCCTTACCAAAATCATTAATTAGGGTCTTTGCCAGAAAGCTTCTATCTGCAGATAAGATATTGCCTCTTACTACTCTTTCAGTAAGAACTTCATGTCGCTGGTTATAGGTATTATTAATAAAGTCATTACTTTTAAAGATTAGAAAATATATATAATTAGCAATCACAAGAACAAACAAGGCAATAAATATATAAGTTACATGGTATATTGACTTACGATTGTTTTTCTTATTATCTTTGTTATCAGACATTACATATCACTTCTCCTAACTAATGAACTTTCTCTTCTTCTTGTTGTTGCCTTTCATTTATAGCCCTCATATAAATCCCTTGAAAGATCATAAATATTACGATTGTTACAAATATTGAACTTCCACCATGACTTATAAATGGCAGGGTCACTCCGGTTGAAGGAATAAACTTAGTTACTCCTCCAATAGATAAAAATATCTGAAAAGCAAACATTACTGCTGCCCCTGAGCAGAATAATCTATAAAACATATCCTCCATCATTAAGGCTATATTTATCATAGTAATAAAACAGTTCATATAGATAAGAATAAGGCATATAGAGAAAAATGCTCCGAATTCTTCTGAAATAGCTGAAAATATAAAATCACTTTCAACTACTGGAATACTGGTTGGAAGCCCTCTATTAAGTCCCATGCCAAACCAGCCACCTGTACCAATAGCAAAAAGCGATTGAGACATCTGATAGCCCTCATCATTAATATATCTTGTTGGATTCTGCCATGCCATGACCCTAACCCGGACGTGTCCAAACAGCTTATATGCTATAGCTGCCGCCACACTCCCTGCTCCTAGTCCTGCAAAAAGGTAGAGGGGTTTAGATGTAGCTATAAAAAGCATAAATATATAGGTTACAGAAAATATCAGAGCACCCCCTAGGTCCTTTTGTAAAACTAATATTATAACAATAGCTCCGGCCATAATTGAGACAGCACAAACCCTCCTAAAGCCAGTGTTTTCCTGAAACATAGCTGCAACGAAGAAGATAAATAAGACTTTAACAATCTCCGATGGTTGAAAGCTGAAGCCCCTTATTTCTAGCCAGTTGGTAGCACCATACTGGGTTGTTCCCGCAAATAAAACAATAAGGAGTAAGACAATAGAAGCTATTCCATATAGCCATCCAAACTTTTTAAGCAGATCCATCTTCTTTATTATTACAGGTACAATCAAGCACAGGGCAAATGCAATCCCCACAATTAGAAATTGCTTTACCGCCTTGTCGTAGTTAAGCCTGGCCAAAATAATAAAACCAATAGTTAGCATCATAAGCATATTGCTATGAAGCAATCTAGACTTATTAGGGTAGAATATTCTATAGAAAACATTTACCAGAACAAACAGTACGACTTGGCCCACATAAAGCATAATCAACTTATCATTATAGGTCTGTATATATAAAGTAAGGTAGCCAACAAAATGAAGAGCAACTGTAAATATAGTAAGTAAATTATAAGACTTTCTTTGCAACTCTTTATTACTAGAGCGGGCTACAGAGAAACTCTGAAGACTATACATTCCTATAAGCAGTATCATAAGATACTGGGTCAACTCAACAACCAGATTCACTTCATCACCTACCCTTTCATTAATCTACTCCACGTCTAAAATGCCCTGTTGTATAATCTTGAGTCATATATTTTTCAGGATTTTCTCCCCTGTAAAAAACATTTACAAAGGCATTAGTCACAGACCAAACCTTGTCTTTATCCTCAATGGTAAAGTCCAATCTAATATTCTTTGGCTTTAATGAACGAATTTCATCTAAATGATTAAGCAAAGAAAGGAACTTGCCATTTAATATTGTATTATAACAGCTCTTGCAGTTAGTCTGCACATAAAACTTTTCCCCTAATCTATCTATTAGATAATCAGTCCTGTTCTCCTCAGCCTTGCAAGCTTTACACTTGCCAGTACTTTCATATAAACATTGGGCAGATACCATAAGGGGTAAATGGCCATATGCTACAAGATCACAATCCTCAGTTCCAAGTTTCTTAAGCTCTTGGTAATTCAACTCCACTGAGGCCGTATAATGGTCAAATCCTGACCTTTTATAAAAGTCCCTAGCCTCACTATTAAAAAGATAGACATTATAATTAAGTATAATCTCCTTGTTATTATATCTCTTTAATAGGGCAACTTCTTCTAGATTCTTTGCTACAAAGCCTGTAACAGTCTCTTCATCCATAAGAGTAATTAAGTCCTTCTCAATCTTTTTGTATACGGAAAGGCGACAAATCTGTGGTAATGATATATAAAACTTCTTATCTAAACCTGCTGCCTTCTTACTCATTACTATTAGTTTTCCTAAAGAAAACCTGTCATATTGAGCATGGATTGCAGTAACTTCTTCTATGTCTAAGGCTCCATCAAATTGATCTTCTGTTTGTATGGACAGGGTTAAGCCAATTTTTGAATTCTCTTCTGGGCTTTTTCTTTTTTCATTATTGCTGCCATCTTTATAAGCTAGCAGGTCATTCTTTGTCCTAGTATATTTACCTATTACTGCTTTTTGCAGCAATTCAACTGCATCCCGCCTAATCTCATTAAGCCATCCAACTGGAATAAAGATATTATCATCCATATCCACTTCAAATTCATCAAGATAATAAGGGGTATCACCCATCTTACTTATCTGCACCTGAATCTTATCCCTTGTCATAGGCTGGTTTTTGGCAGACTGAACTTTATCATTATATGTTGTAGAACTAATACCCTTATAAGTAAGGGTTAATTCAAGCCTCTTACCAACTCTTGCAGTTAAATGAGCCTTAATCCCTTGCTTACTATCATTTTCTATATAATCTCTAGTTATTCTATCTAAAAGCCTATTGTTTCTTGTACGATAAACAGACTCTCCAACCTTAATGTCATCAAGCTTGTTGCCGCCATTGGCCCATAGACTCTTTCCAGCCCTAAGAGGGTCTTTTAAGGTAAATTCATAGATAGACTCTCCATCCTTACCCCTAATTTCTAAAACATCTTGGGCATTTACATTCTCTTCAAAAGTAATCTCAACTTGCCTTTTATTCTTATCTGTAAGTTCTCCTACATATACACCGCTATGGTTAGGCCGGTCCATAGACATCATATCCTTACCATGATAGGTCCTTCCATAACCCTGAGAGAAACCACCTCTATTGTAAATGTCCATAAGGTCTAACATATCCTGTTCATACCCTTTACTTTCTATCAATTGCCTATATTGACTTTCTCCATGTTCTAGATAATAATCTACGTATTTTCTATATATACTTGATACAAGGGCTGCATATTCAGGCCTTTTCATCCTACCTTCAATCTTAAATGAATTAACCCCTGCTTCAACTAGATCTGGTATCAGGGCTAGCATGTTTATATCCTTTGGACTTAGTAGATATTTTTCTTTATCCGATGATATCTTATTATTAGCTGAGTAAAAGTCGTATGGCATCCTACAAGGCTGGGCACACCTTCCCCTATTACCACTTCTCCCTCCTATCATACTACTCATTAGGCATTGGCCAGAATAGGAATAGCATAGGGCCCCGTGAACAAAACTTTCAATCTCTATATCTGAATTATCCCTTATATTCCTTATCTCATCAAAGGAAAGCTCCCTAGGTATAACAAGTCTTGTCACTCCTAGCTCTTTTATAAGACTAATTCCATCTGCCATGGTTATTGTCGTCTGGGTACTGGCATGTATAGGAAGCTTCGGAAAATGTCTGTGGATAAAGTTCATCACACCTATATCCTGCACTATCACAGCGTCTAGACCTTGTAGATAGAACTTGTCCAGGTAATTATACAAATCATCCATTAGCTCTTCTTCTTTAAGTAATGTGTTAACAGTAAGATAAAGCCTCTTATCCCTAATATGGGCCTCATCAATAGCCCTTAACATAGTTTCATCATCTGGGTTCTTGGCAAAGGCTCTTGCACCAAAACTTCTACCACCAATATATACTGCATCGCAGCCAGCATTCATAGCCGCCTGCATACCTTCATATGATGCAGCTGGTGCTAATATTTCAATTTTTCTATTATCTTTTTTACTCTTATTCATGTAAACCTTCCTAATCTATATTTAGCAATAAAAAAGCCGTCCCTATGCAATTGCAATACCAATCCTTGGCACTACAATGTATTACTGCTTATGGACAGCCTAACTTTATCATATATTATCTTTTCTTACTATCTCTTAATTCTGTTTCTAGACGTACTATTTCTTTTTGACCTTCATTAATTTCTTTCTTCAAAGCTTCTACTTCCTTCTGGGAAGAATTGAGCTTTGTCTGAACAGCAATAAGTTCATGCTTTAAATCAAATATCTCATTACTTTTTTGCTCACTGTCTTTCTCTATTTCAGCCATCTTCTCTTTAGCTTTATGATAATCATCTGCTATGTTTATTTGAATTAATATATTCTTTGTATCAGAGTCCATAAACCTATAATCGTCTTTGTTCTTATACTCATTATATTTATTGTTAATGTAGGAGGCGACTTTCTGTATGTACTCCTCACTTTCATAGCCACTTATGGTGTATTTTTTATTATTAATATAAACCTCAACATCATTGTATTTATCCATTTACTTGCCCCCTAATCTAAATTAAACAAGCATTTATAATATTTTTACTAGTATTATTATAACTTAGGTTAAGGGGATATACAAGTTATCTTTTAAAAGACTTAAGTTTTAAATATAGGGGTTTAGACTTATATTCCGTATCATTAAATATTTTCTAGTATTTCACTATGCTCAGAGACAACGTTTTTTAACATCCCAACATCTGTTTTTAAATTTTCAATATCTGAGTATGCTTCTTCATATTCATTGGCTGCAGGTAGAAAAACTTCTGTTAAGATTTTTATATTAGGTCTAATTTCATTTTCTAATGTTATATTTATCTTCCTAACTTCATTAGTTAATGTTAAGAATCCATCTTCTAATGTATGTAAAATAATGACGTTTTTATTTCGCTTTTTTAGTAATATTTATCTGTTACTTACCAAGTTGCTTTATAAACATCAATATTAAAAGGGTCACAATAATTACAACTAGGCAACCGCTATTACAACCCTTCTTGCCACCATTCTTATCTCCTCCTTCAAAACCACCGCCACCAGACAGTTTATAGTTAATGTAACCTTCTGGACCAGTTAATTTAGTAGGGTCAAAGTATATTATATGTTTATGCCTTTTCATAAGTATCACCTTCGCTATAACAAGTTTACTCCTGCTTCATTTCCAGCCCCAGATGCTTATAAGCCTTTTCAGATGCCACCCTACCCCTTGGCGTCCTTAATATAAATCCATTTTGTACAAGATAAGGCTCATAGACTTCCTCTACTGTCTCGGAGTCTTCTCCAATGGTCGTTGCAATAGAATCTATGCCTACTGGACCGCCGCCAAAGTTCTCTATCATGGTTATTAGAATCTCCCTGTCAATATTATCAAGCCCATGCTTATCAACATCCAGAAGATCAAGGGCATAGTCTGCAACTTCCTTAGTTATTTTCCCATCATATTTAACCTGGGCAAAGTCTCTTACCCTTTTTAACAAGCGGTTAGCAAGTCTTGGAGTTCCCCTAGAACGACGGGCTAATTCCAAGGCTCCTGCTTGGTCTATTTCCACATCTAATACTTCTGCAGATCGTATTATTATCTCCTTTAATTCCTCCACTGTATAAAAGTCTAACCTATCTACCACCCCAAACCTATCTCTTAGTGGGGGCGTCAGCATTCCTGCCCTGGTTGTTGCACCTACTAGAGTAAACCTTGGAAGATCAAGCCTAATGGACTTAGCGGAGGCACCTT
>CAYOAJ010000002.1:7103-27422 GCA_964401895.1 uncultured Herbinix sp. | reverse complement strand
GCTTCCTATGAGGGTCTATTAGCTCTTACTCTTACAGTACATATTTCATTACCGATTTTAACCTGTTTGGTTTCGTCGTATACATATTCTATGTTATCATCATCTATATTCTTTTTCATAAAGAAGCTACCTCCTTTACTACCTGTCCTGTTATTATGTTCTCTGTTCTTTCTGCTAGTCTCCTGTAAAGCGTGGGTTTACTGATATTCGTTACTTCACAGATTTTACAGATTGACATTTCTTTCTTATCGTATAGTTCCAGAGCGTACAGCAATCTATCTGTATTCTTCTTTGGTCTACCCATGCGAACCCCTCTTTTAATTGCCATTTTATGATCCTCGGAAGTTCTCTCTAGCAATATCCGTCTTTCCATCTGAACCAGCCCAGAAAACACAGTAAGCTTGAATTCCCCTGTAGGACTTTCAGTATCAGTCCAGCTTTCTGACAGGGATTTTATATAACAGCCCTTACTGGTTATTTCCTCGACTATCTGCAATAAATCTTTAGTAGAACGTGATACCCCTGTTAGTTCTTTGAATATGACAGTATCACCCTCTTGTAGCTCTGCCAGTAACTTCTTTAGCTCTGGTCTATCCATCTTAGTACCAGTTATTTTCTCTTGGTATATCTTCTCACAGCCAGATAGTTAACAAATCCCCTTATACTTCTGAGGTAGGTATTAACAGTAACGTCCCTTATTCCTGTTTCTTCTTTTAGGTACAATGTGAATTCCTCAATAGTATCTGCGTCAATATCCGTTACAGGAGAATTACCATCAATAAACTTGGTAAATATTCCGTAATGTACTGCGTATGTCGCTGTAGTTTTAGGGGATAAATTCCGAAGTTTACAAAGGTTTATAAACTGAGTAAAAGCCTCGTCTAATGTCTGCGCTTTTGAAGTATGTAGTCCTCTTGTACTTCCCCTGTTTCCCATTGTTATTCTAGCCATGTATAAGCCCCTTTTTCTCTACAGAAGTATAAAAAAATAAGGCATTGGATTACCCTTTTTAACAGGAATAATCCAGTACCTTGTAAACTGTCCAATATCCTTCTAAACCACTGTAATTACCGCGTTCTCTGTTGATTACTTGATTATAACAGGAAGCAAAAAGGAACACTAGGAGTCAGAGTCCAGTGCCTTACCGTTTGGCGATAGCCCAATATATCTTTTCTATTCTTCTTCCACATAAGAGTTTTTCACAGTAATAAAAGTCTGATACTTTGAATCAATCTTTTTTACTCTTTCCTCTATATCCTTTTCAAGCTTTTCTTCATCTTCTATTGTATATGATAAAGGTACAAGCAAATCAAAAATCAGATTTATATTATCCCCTTCATTTATCACCTTAAAATCATGACAGGATACATTGGGATCCAGGTCCTCCAGTATACCCTCCACCATATCAATCTTCTCTAAGATCTCATGATCATTTACCTCAATAGGATCCATATGAATCACAAGAAATATATCCAATTCCTTTAAAACATCCTTCTCAATCTGATCTATAATATCATGAGCCTTTTCCATACCTATATCATTAGGAACTTCTGCATCTATAGTCCCCATAAGATGACTTGGACCGTAACTATGAATTATTAAGTCATGGGACCCCACTATACCGTCATAAGCCTCTACAAAATCAGTAACCTTATGATAAAGTTCCCTATCAACAGGCTCCCCAAGTAGAGGTACAAGGGTATCCCTAGCTATATTAATTCCAGCAATAATTACAAATACTGAAGCTAATACTCCCACATAACCATCTATCTGCCATCCAAATGCTCCTGCTAAGATAGCTGATATTATAGTAGTTGATGTAATCAATACATCACCAAAAGAATCTGCTGCCGTGGCCATCATCACCGAAGAATTTATCCTCTTACCTAGTTTTCTGTTAAAAACCATCAACCAAAGCTTTACAAAAACTGATACTACAAGAATACCGATTAATATAGGATTAAAAATCACATCCTCAGGATTAAATATCTTTGCAACAGAATTTTTAAACAAACTAAACCCCACTTGCAATATAAGAAAAGAAACTGCAAGAGCAGCTATATATTCAGCCCTTCCATGGCCAAAAGGATGCTCCTTATCAGCTGGTCTATTTGCTAACTTTACTCCAATAAAACTAATAATTGAAGAGGCAGCATCCGATAAATTATTAAATGCATCTGCCATAACCGAGATACTGTTAATTATAAATCCAATAACTAACTTAACTACAAAAAGAATTACATTACTAATAACACCAACAACACTTGTTAAAATTCCATAAGAAGTCCTAACATTCTTGTCTGTAATGTTTTTATTATCTTTCACAAAAAGCCTTACTAATAAATCCGTCACCTTATAGACTCCCTTCAATTAATTATATACTATAAAAAAGCAATAAGACTATTTTAACATAAAGGGATTAAAAATCAAAGTAAATCATACTATTGTATGTATAAACCTTAAAATATTTTACTAGGTTATTAGTAGGCTAATGGTTTATAATAATATTAGAAAAGGAGGAGTTCTACTATGTCATTTATTTCAAAAAAATACAGACAAGATATGAGGACTTCTAATGGAGGTTTATTCTTATATGACTTTCTATTTAACCTTATATTTATAGTTTTTATACTACCAGTAATAAACTCAGCTTTGAAATTAATTATGAGGTCATGGGGAGAAAGCTACATAACAAATAAAAATCTACTTTCCTTCCTAAGCCATCCTCCTACAATACTATATCTAATAGTGACTATATTTGTTGTTTTCCTGTTTAATTTCTGGAAAATGATTAGCATGATTCAATATTGCAATAATTCACAGAAAGATTTATCTAAGAAAAACACCTTTATAACAAGCTTTCTTGAAGGGACCTATAAAACTACTGAACTAGTTTCAGTAGGTAATATAATGTTACCTTTTTATACTGTAATTCAGATGCTTTTTATGCTAACCCCAGTATTATTAGGAATCAGCTTGCAGGTAAATATACCTGCCCACCTTGTAAAAGGCGAATCAGACCCTCTTTTCATTCGAGGATTTATAATAGCACTCTTAATCTTTATAAGTTTTCTTGCCATAAGAGGGCTTTTTACCATACATGTCTGTGTAAATGAACATATAGACTTCTCAGCAGCAATGACCCGTTCAAAGAAACTTATGAAGGACAATAAATTTAAAATACTTATAAAACTTTTTATATATAATGTCTTTTTATTCACTGGCCTATACCTTGCCTATTATATTATACTTTTTCTCATAGCCATAATAATTTATCTAACCGTTGAAAATTCTTTGGTCATTACAGTTTTTCTAAGTATCTATTCTAAAGCTAATCTTTATATTGCATTAATATTTTTTACAATATCATATTCACTTAACCTTAATTTAATCTCTACAAGCTATTATAAGTTTTACGAAATGGAAGGTAATGTTGTCAACACATATCCTCCTCTTGTCTTATCAAATAAAAACCGTGGTCTAAAAGCTTTTATCTTACTACTTATTGTTGCAATAGGCACTAGCAACTTTGTTATAAATATTAATAAAAATACTATTTACCTAAAAGAAACCCTTCCTGGTATGCAAATTGTTTCTCACAGGGGATATTCATCTAAAGCACCAGAGAATACCATTCCTGCCATAGAGCTTGCAATTCAAGCCCACGCAGACTATGTGGAGATAGATGTACAGCAAACAAAAGATGGGGTACTTGTCCTTCTCCATGATCGAAACCTAAGAAGAACAACTGGACTAAATAAATTGATTTATAATACTAACTACAGGGAAATTGAAAAGTTAGATGCTGGCTCATGGTTTGGTAGTGAATATGCTGGCACCAATATACCAACCTTAGAAGAAGTCTTAGAATTTTGTAAAGGACGGATTAATGTAAGTATTGATATTAAACTCCATGCCCATGAGGAAAATCTGGAAGAAAACTTAGTAGCTCTAATTGAAGAATATGATTTCGTAGAAAATTGCTTTGTTTCTTCATTTAATTACGATAGTATCGTCAAGATTAAGAAATTAAATGAAGACATAAGTACAGGTTATATTATGTCACCAGCATATGGGGACTTTTACAACAAACCACATATTGACTTTCTAAGTGTTAGAGCTGGTTTAGTTAGTAGAAATATTGTAGAAAGAGCCCATGAAGCAGGCAAGGAAGTCCATGTGTGGACAGTAAATACAAGAAAAGATTTAGAGCGAATGAAATCTCTTGGAGTGGATTATGTTGTAACAGATGAACCACAACTGGCTAAAGAAGTTTTGTTTTCCAACGACACAACAGACACCTTCATAGAGATGCTCAATAAAATGTCATCCTACTAGGTGTCTGTCACTTGTAAATAAGTATTTATTATAGGGCTAGCCTATAGATATTTTCTACATCTTCAGTGGTTAGGCGTACAAAATTCCCTGTTGTTCCATTTTCACCAAGTCCCATGTTCTTGACCATAAATGGTATGTCTTCTTCTTTTGCTCCTAATTCTTCAAAATTAATTGGCATACCAATTGAGGTTAAGAACTTCTTAAAACGTTCTATTCCTTCTCTAGCAGTTTCCTTAGGATTTTGAAAGTTCATCTCACAACCCCAAACTCTTACTGCTATTTGAGCAAAACGACCTATATCATGATCCATTACATAAGTCATCCATGCTGGGAACATTACTGCTAGACCTGCTCCATGAGGAACATCATATAGGGCAGACAACTCATGTTCCATTCCATGGCTTGCCCAGTCTTGGTCACGGCCAACACCAACTACATTATTATGTGCAACCATTCCAGCCCACATTATATTGGCTCTTGCATCATAATTGTTAGGATCTTCTATTACTCTTGGAACCTCTTTAATCATTGTTAATAAAACAGCTTCACATAAACGGTCTGTTATCTCTACCTCTTTTGTATTAGTAAAATATCTTTCTAATACGTGGGCAATTATATCAGTTGCTCCACTGGCTGTCTGATAGGCTGGTAGGGTTTGTGTAAGTTCTGGATTCATTATTGAGAAAGCTGGCCTTAATGCATCTCCTCCAGTACTTCTTTTTAACATTCCATCTTCCTTAGTAATAACACTATCTCCGCTACCTTCACTTCCTGCTGCCGCAATAGTAAGTATAGTACCTACCCTAAGGGCATCCTCTACTGGTTTCCCCTCATAGAAGTCCCAGAAGTCACCGTCATACTTAACACCTGCTGCAATAGCCTTAGAAGAGTCAATAGAAGATCCTCCTCCTACTGCTAATATAAAATCTACATTTTCTTTCCTACACAATTCAATTCCTTCATAAACTAATCCATCTCTTGGATTGGGCTGAACTCCTCCCAGTTCCACAAAGTCAATACCCTCCTTGCTTAAAGAGGCCTTAACCCGGTCAATTAAACCAGATTTCACTGCAGAACCTCCACCATAATGGATAAGGACTTTGCTTCCTCCATATTTTTTAACATAGTGTCCAGCTTCATTTTCAGTATTTCTACCAAATACGAAATAAGTCGGACTGTAAAAGGTAAAATTATTCATGTAATACTCCTTTCTTGTGTCATAATAGTTTTATTAACTTATTTTAATGGCTTTATTAAACTGTCCCATAAAGCACATAATATATAATTGTTGACACGCATAAGCCAATATATAATATTGATCCTAAATTCAAGACAAAAGCTGATTTTTTTTCAACTGGCTCTTTGGCAGTTTCAAATTTTAAGTCTTTACTTTTGACAATAAATATAATCGCACCTACAATTGCAGCAAGAATATTTAATATTACTATAATAGCTATTGCCAGGTTATTATCCATAAAAGGGACCATAATTGTAGATCTTAGATTATACAACATATGTAGTATTACTGCATAGAAAACTGTGTTTGTTTTAAGTGTTATGTAAGCAAGTACCAATCCTAAAGCAAAGGCATAAAAAAACTGCGACAAATTCAAATGGTACAAGCCAAAAGCTATACTTGAGATCATAATTGCTGGTAGTTCTCCAAACCTTCTAGTTTTATCTAGCATAATCTTACGAAAGACAAGCTCTTCTATTATTGGTCCAATAATTACTACATATAAAGAAGTAAACAAAATATTTTTACCGTCCATAATTAATTCTACAGGATTATAGAAATCTGTTTCTCCTTTTAATCTGGCAATTTCAGTATTAATCTTTGCCCCTAATAGGTTTGATATAAAGAAAAAAGCAAAACCTACTAGAAAAACCCCTATAAAACTTTTAAAACTTATCTTAACTACTTCCCCTTTTTCCGAATCTGGTATTCCTTCTGTCACTTTATAGAACACTGGAAATCCAAAGAAAACCACTGTAAGTATGCTTAATAAAATAATAGACAAGCTATTTTCTAAACTTTCTGGAATAATAAACCCAATAACAATTGATAATAAAACCTGTCCAACAAATATTGCTATCATCATTAAAAACAATCCCATACCTAGTCTACTAAAAACTTTTTTAGCACTTAAATCTTTTTCCCCCACTTTTTTATCTTTCCTCCCCATTACTTTTTATTTATCTATTGTAACCCATAGTCAAGCAAAGTTATAGTATCATCATACCTTCCCGCAGATGTAGAAGATAAAACTACACAAATGAGATTTTTACTATCTTTACTTGCATGTGATACCAAACATTTTCCAGCCATAGTACTGGTCCCTGTTTTTAACCCATCGGCATATGGATAGTACCTTCCACTATTTTCATTAACTAAGGCATTGCTATTTCTCCATGTAATATCCTCTCCACTGGGAAACATATTACGGGAAGAAGCCTTATTAGAAATCTCTAATATAGTCTCATTTTCAGCAGAAGCTAAACCTATTAGGCCTATATCATAAGCCGTTGTATATTGCCCAATTGCATCATATCCATCTGGTGTTTTAAAATGAGAATTAATAGCACCTAAGCTTTCTGCTTTCTCATTCATTAATCTAACAAATTCTCCTACAGCCAGCTCCCCAGATGCATCTAGATCTTCCAATGATTTTCTTCCTACATATGCTGCTACTACATAAGCTGCATCATTCCCCGAAGGCAATAACATCCCTTCTATAAGATTTCTAATAGTTAGAATTTGACCCTCTCTAATATTGGCTTTGGAAGAGTCTGCTGCAATATAATTAACCTCTTCTCCTACAATAACCTCTTCATCTTCTTGACACCACTCTAAGGTAACTAGACTGGAAAGAAGTTTTGATGTACTTGCAGGGAATAATGGTTTACAAGCGTTTTTATGAAATAAGACTTCTTTTGTATCTGCATCAATCAAAATTGCAGCATCTGCAACTACTTCTATGTCCGGATTTATAATGTCTAAAGCCACTTCAATTTTACTATCTATTACTGGCTCTTGAACATAGGCATAATAATCAATCTCTGTACAATCATATATCAACTGTGATTCTTCCCATATCTCTAGGGAATTCTTATCACTATAAGCACCTGCAATGTTTACAGATGCATCCACTATAGGCTCTTCTACAGGTTCATCTATAGATTCTTCGATTTCCTCATCAAAATCAGTATCAGAAATATTATCTATTTCTTCAGCTTGAGCCAAATCCACCCCTTGATCACTAGGGTTAGTTAGTAGCCAAGGTTCTGTTTTAGTTAAATCCTCAACAACAATGTCAATATTATCATTGTTTTCTTCAACCTCTGCTCCATCTAAAATCATTAGATATGCAGTAGCAAATAAAGCTACTACCATAGCACAGGAAACTAATAACATGACTAAGGTATTTTTATATTTTTTCATCATTTCTCTCCTCGATGTCTACCAGGTCAGTTTTATTAATTAAGGGACGTTTTCATCTTAACGTCCCTTTTTGCTTACAATTTAATCTTTTGCAATTAGTCTTATATTTATTCTAATATTTTTTTCCATCAATTGCAAGAATTTTTGTATTTTATTTAAATTTAACTTCTATCTCTCCTATGCCCCCATCTATTTTTATCTCATGTTCAGCATCGTGATTTCCGTAGATTCCTCCTGATGTTTTCCCTCCATTAACTCTTACCTGGCCAATACCAGAGTCTATATCTAGCTTATAATCCATAGGATCACCATTTAAGTCAATTTGTACTTGACCAACTCCTCCTCTAATCCTACTATATCCAAAGATATCACCCTGTATATATAATTCGCCAACCCCAGTATCTACATCTATATCGTGAAGAGTCACATCCCTAAGGGTTACATTTCCAACCCCACCATTAATATCAACTTCCCCAGCATAAATCTTATTGCCATAAAGTTCTCCTACTCCCACACTAACCTTTAATTCTTTTGTATGCAAGTAATCAATCGTAGTCTTGCTAACTCCACCTTCAATTGAAACCTTGTCCGCCTTGAAGTCCTCCGGTAAATATAAGACAATCTTTGAATTAGAAGACCTGTTATCAAACCAATTAAATATCCTTCCACTTCCCTCTTCCTTAACTTGTAAGGTTCCATTTTTAGTTACTTTAGCTTTAAAGCCTTCTGTTACATTTTGTCCTTCAACCCTAAAATCACTACCAACTTTAATATCAAGCTGACCTACAACATCTTTTATCTCAATGTTTTTTACTTCTGAGTAGTTTTCTTCAAAATTAATTAATTCCCTATTATCAATAGTGTGCCTGTTTCCTGTAGCAAATGATATAATCATTTCCCCTATGTTAGCCAATGCTAGAACAATCGAAATAGCCAAAAAAACTCCTAGCCCAATAGCTATATATTTTATAGTTTTTTGAAAGCTTGTCATTTGATATCAATCCCCCCAAACATACATGTAGAATCAAGATAGATTGTGTAGCTTTCTGGATCTTCACTATCCCTATATTTATTGTTTACTCCACCAAATATTGGTACATTGTTAGTTTTAATCTTTACATTATCAGGTATATATATATCAATCCCACCAAAAATTGCACTAGCCTTGATTTCTACATCCTGACTTATAATCGCATTCCTTAAATCCAGTTTAAGAGAACCGAAAATTGCATTAGCAGTTAAACCATATAATTCTGTTTCTACATTTACTTTATTACTAGAAAATACTGAACTGTATTCCGGTAGTTCGTCAAAAGCAAGGTTTTGCCCCCCATTATCTTTACCTATATCTCCCTTGTTTCTTTTAGGCCTGGGAGATATACTTTGAATAAGGAATCTTATCCCTATATATATTAGGATAAATGGAACTATCAACTTCCAAATATTGAAATCCAAATCCACCCTATAAGAAATTAGTAGGACTATACCAAATAAAAATCCCATAAGAGATCCAATACCAATTCCTCTTTGAATCATACTAATAAAACAAGGTATTATTATCAGTAATGTCCACCATCCCCTAAAAAACAAATTAAAATCCCATAGATTCATTACGTTGCCAGCAATTCCTATACCTATTGCTATAAAAAACAATCCCCAAAGTATATTACTTATATTTCTTTTCATAATAGCATCCCCTATCCTTTATTATTTTTCTATCATAAGTTTATACTACTTTATATTTATTCTATATGCAATAGATTTTACCTAAGCTTAATTATATAAATTTATATAAAAAGAGGGTTGAAAAAGATAACTTTAAAAATTATCTTTTTCAACCCTCTTATAAGTCTTCTTTTTTCTTATGCTGCAAGTTGAGCTTTTGCCTCTTCTACTAGTGATGCAAAGGCTTCTGCATCATTAATTGCCATCTCAGAAAGAATCTTTCTGTTAATGTCAATATTTGCAAGCTTTAAGCCATGCATAAACTTACTATAGGACAAGCCATTCATCCTTGCTGCAGCATTGATTCTAGCAATCCATAGTCTTCTAAACTGTCTCTTTCTCTGTTTTCTTCCTTCAAATGATGTTGATTGAGCTCTCATAACAGATTGCTTTGCTACTCTATATTGTTTTGATCTTGCTCCACGATATCCTTTAGCTAATTTCAAAACCTTATTATGTTTTTTTCTGCGAATTGCTCCGCCTTTAACTCTTGCCATTTTCTCTTCCTCCTAATCTTAACTTATTACAGATACGGTAAAAGTTTTTTCATATTTTTTTCATTAGAAGCATCTGTAATTGCTGATTTCCTTAATTGTCTTTTTCTCTTTGGGGATTTCTTAGTTAAGATATGGCTTCTATTGGCCTTACTTCTTTTTATCTTTCCTGATTTAGTCATTTTAAAACGCTTAGCCGCGGATCTTTTTGTTTTTAATTTAGGCATATCGTCTCCTCCTTCATAATCAACTATTCAGTGTCTTACATATGATCAACTGAAAACCTAAAACCTAATATAATACTTTAACGTTTTTCTGATAAGAACATTGTCATGTTTCTTCCTTCATACTTAACTGGCTTATCAATGTCAGCAATGTCTTTAAGCTTTTCATAGAAGTCGTCAAGGACTGATTTCGAGGATGATCTATGAGCCATTTCACGTCCTCTAAACCTTAAAGTAACCTTTACTTTATCGCCGTTTTCAATAAACTTTCTTGCCATGTTTGCCTTGGTATTCATATCATGTTCTTCAATATTTGGGGATAGACGAACTTCCTTAAGGTCAGTTGTCTTTTGATTCTTTCTATCCTGCTTTTCTTTTTTGGCTAAATCGTACTTATACTTATTGTAATCAATAATTTTGCACACTGGTGGCTTTGCCTTTGGTGCAATCTTCACCAAATCCAAATTTGCTTCCTTAGCCAAATTATTAGCTTCCCTTGCTGACATAATACCAAGTTGGTTACCATCATTGTCAATCAGGCGAACTTCTTTGTCCCTGATCTGTTCATTAATCATTAAATCGCTAATCGCACTACACCTCCGTAGTATAACAACATTAAAAGTTACAAAAAAAGATGGATAATCCAGATTACCCATCTTAAAATCAATAATAACAATATTTTTCTTTTTAAATAAAAGAAAAACATTAATCTTATTCATTCTTAACCCGTTCGCTATAAGTTATATTTATGCTATGGGTGAGAGATGGATACTCTTCTTTTTTTAAGTGATTAAATTTAATCACAGCTTATATATAATAACATATTGAAAGCCCAATGTCAAATATAAAATAATTTTTTTATTGTCTTTCTTTAACTACTTCTAAAGTTCTTGTAATAGCACTTCCTAATAATAAGGATACTATAACTTCTACAATTGCATTAACACCAATAAATGCCAACACAAACGCTATAACACCAGTGGTTCCAAAATCCGCCACAAATCCCTGAATATAATCTGTACGGTAGAAAAATATAACAAGCGTAGTCATAAATAAAACTGTGTTAAGTACAGGGCCAGCTAAATTTGCAACTATATGGGATACATGCTTTGTCTTATCTACCTTTTTTACAGCTTGAAAAATCATTGCAGTTAACCAACCCATTAATATACGAGGTGCCAAACATAATATAATTGTTCCTATTGGATTAATACCAAATAGGGCTGTTCCAAATGGATCTATACCAAAGCATTGTACCAAGCTTGTTAATCCAAAGATTCCTCCTAAGATTGCACCTCCCAAGGGTCCTAAACTAATTGCTCCTACTGTTACAGGAATTACAATTAAGGTTATAGATAAAGCACCTATTCTTATATAACCTAGGGGGGTAAAGGCCATTATAATAATAATAGCTGTAAAAAGTGCCATTTGTACTAATCGGATTGTACGGGTATTTGTTGTTTTCATAAATCAAATCCTCCTTTTTATTATCCTAACTTAATTAATACTATTTAATTCTTAAAGGGTCAAACTTCTTTTTGTCTCAGAGAGTACACTAGAAGAACCCATAGTTGCTTAAAACATATTATATTATTTCCCCCATTATTGCAAGATTATTTTATACTTTCTTTTTATCTGGTCCTTTTAACCAATAGATAAAAAAACTTATAAGGACCATTCCAATTGTTCCTGTAATCAGATAATATCCCACTCCCTTTTCCAATGGAATTAGAATGACTAAAAATGCACTTGCATTAATTGCCATATGAAGAAGTATAGCTGCAAATAATGATTTATATCTATAAGCAACATATCCTAATAGACAACCCATAGTAAAGGCATAAGCACCTTGTATTATATCCCAGTGATACAAGGCAAAAAGAATTGCCTGCAAGCTATTAGCAAGTATTAGGTCCCTTCCCTTAAGTAATCTATTAAATATAACACCACGAAAAATCAATTCCTCCGCAATAGGAGCTACAATTACAGAATATATAATAACAACTGCTGGGTGTCCTTGGATCAGACTCTCTACTGTATCTCCATAGGAAGCCATTATATTTTTAATTAAAGGCTCTATAAAATACAAAATAGAGGAGATAAAAAATTGGCATCCCAAGCCTGATAATAGCAATATAATAAGATTATAAGTCTTATTAGTAGGAGGATTAAAAAGATTGAACTCCTTAAATGGCATATACCTATACCAAAATGCATAAATAATTCCGCAGATGGACGTGGTAATCAGCCCAGTCAAATTTCCCATCCCATCAATAGGTCCATAGATATAGTTAAGAAACAATTCCACAATACTATAAATAGGTCCAACCAATAGTAAGAAGGCGAAAAAAGCCATAAGACCTTCAATAACATTTTCTATCTTTCTCATAAAATCCTCCTATATAATGCAAATAGTCCTGAAAAGCATCAGGACTATCTACATCTCATAATACCTTTATTACTATTAACCTAATATTACTTCTACTTCATGTTCTTTCTTATCTCCTAAGAAAGGAATTATATTTCCATCTATCTCTTTACCGTCTACAGTTAATTGTGCCACTCCCTTAGATACATGGTTAGGATTCTTAACAGTAATATTATAGATGTCCCCTCTAAAGTGACGGGTAACCTTATATTCTGTCCATTCCTTTGGAATTGCTGGATCTATCATTAGCCCATCATATTCTGGTTTTATCCCAAGAATATATTGAGATATTGCAACAAAGTTCCAAGATGCAGTTCCAGTTAGCCATGAGTTTTTAGCCTCTCCAAACCTACTTGCATCCTTACCTGCTATCATCTGAGAGTATACATAGGGTTCAGTCCTATGTATATGGGACCGCTCTTCCACATAAGAAGGGGCAATTCTTGCATAATAATCAAACGCCCTGTCACCCCTACCTACTATAGCCTCTGCTATCATTATCCAGGCGTTATTGTGACAAAAGATACCTGCATTTTCTTTATATCCTGCGGGATAGGTTGATATTTCCCCATATTCTACGTAATACTTTGTATAGGCTGGGTTCTGTAAAACTATACCATACTTTGTTCCAAGTCTTTCTTCTACAGAATCTAGGGCTTTAATGGCCTTTCCATCATCCAGACCACATTTACCCATAATACATAATCCTTGAGATTCTATAAATATCTGTCCTTCTTCATTCTCTTTACTTCCAATTTTTCTTCCAAAGTCATCATATGCACGAACAAACCATGATCCGTCCCAAGCATGTTCCATAATTATATCATGCATCTTGTCTACTTCTTTCCTAACACGATCAGCCTCAGCATTTTGACCGATTCTTTCCATTAGCTTTACATATTCATCTCCGATATAACAGAACATGCCTGCTATCATAACTGATTCTGCTACCTTACCATCCTTACTAGTTGTTGTCTGGAATGATTCTCCTGGCTCTGTAGAAAAACAATTTAGATTTAAACAATCATTCCAATCGGCACGGCCTATAAGAGGAAGTCCATGGGGCCCTAAATTATTAAGAACATGGTCAATAGACCTCTTAATATGGTCTGACAAGGGCTGACTTTTACTTTCATCATTATCATAAGGAGTCATCACATCTAGAATGCCATAATCTCCTGTTTCTTTAATATAAGCCACAACTGCCAGAACTAACCATAGGGGATCATCATTAAAGTCTCCACCAATCTCATCATTTCCTTTCTTAGTTAAAGGCTGATATTGGTGATAAGCTCCTCCATCCTCTAGCTGAGTTGAAGCCAAATCAATTATTCTCTCCCTAGCTCTTTCAGGAACTTGGTGGACAAAGCCTAATAAGTCTTGATTAGAATCCCTAAAGCCCATACCCCTACCAATTCCTGATTCAAAATAGGAAGCACTTCTTGATAAATTAAATGTAACCATACACTGATACTGATTCCATACATTTACCATACGATTTATCTTATCTTCTGGGGAATCTAAAGTATATTTAGATAATAAGTCATCCCAATGGTCTCTTAAATCGTTAAAAAGCTTATCTACCTGTTCTGATGTTGCTACAGAATCTATCATTTCTTTAGCTTTCTTTTTATTTATAACATTCTTACTTTCCCATTTATCTTCAACATCATTCTCTACATAGCCTATTAGGAATATAAATTCCTTTTCCTCTCCTGGCTCAAGCTCTAACTCTATATAATGGGATCCAATAGGATGCCATCCGTCTGCCATAGAATTGCTTGGTTTTCCTGCTAATACTGCCTCAGGACCATCAAATCCCCCGTATGTACCAAGAAAACTTTCTCGGTCAGTATCAAAACCATCTATGGGTGAGTTTACTGAGTAAAATGCGTAATGATTTCTACGTTCCTTATACTCTGTCTTGTGATAAATAACTGAATCCTCGACCTCTACCTCTCCTGTATTATAATTTCTCTGAAAGTTGGTCATATCATCAAGAGCATCCCATAAGCACCATTCCACAAATGAGAATAACTTGATAGTCTTTTTGTTAGAATTATTGTTCTTAATTACTAGCCTGTGAACTTCTGCATCAAATTCTATAGGTACAAAGAATGTAATATCAGTTTCTATGTCTCCCCTAGATGCAGATATTTTTGTATAACCCATTCCATGTCTACACTCATAATTATCCAGTTCTTTTTTCATGGGAGCCCATCCAGGTGACCATACATCTTCTCCATCTTTAATGTAGTAATAACGACCTCCACCCAAATCTAATGGAACGTTATTATACCTATAACGAGTAATCCTCCTAAGCTTCGCATCCCTATAGAAGCTATATCCCCCTCCGGTATTTGAAATAATTGAAAAATACCTCTGTGACCCCAGATAATTAATCCAAGGATATGGTGTCTTTGGAGTATCTATAACGTACTCCTTTTGACCATCGTCAAAATATCCGTATTTCATTGGCTTTCCTCCTTATTATTTTATACTCTCCAACATATCAATTATATTACAAAAAATAGCTCTTTTCAATTCTGATTATGAAATATATATAAAACTTTCATAACTCATCTCAAAAAGTCATCTACTTCTTTACATTTATATTTATTCATTGACATTTAACCGTTGGTTTAATATAATAAACAGAACAATTAATTTTAAGAAATGGAGGTCTCTATGGACAATGAACAATTCGCTAATGGCTCAACTTATATTTCAGCCAATAGTAACCCAACTAATAGAAAGACTAATAAAAAAGGAAAATTAATAGGATTTCTAATTATAGTTGTTCTTTTAATCTCAGTATCAACTATAGCATTTGCAAATAGACATAAACTCTCTAACAGTTTAGCCATGATGTCCAAAAACCCTACAAAATATTTTCAGCATATTGAAAAAGATAGGGTCGACAACTTTCACAAGCTAATGTCTAAGATGTCTGGCCAGGATACAAAGGATACCGCTAATAAAATATCTACAAGCCTTACTTATGACAAGGACACAGTAAACGCATTAATACAAGAACCTCTTGGAATGACAATTGATGATTTAGAAGACATGATAGGAATATCTTTAGACAGCTTTGACTTCAATATAATAACAGGTAAAAACCTTGACAAAAGTTATTATGAGTTGAATTTTCAAATTAGTGCTGAAGATCTTTTCACTTTAAAAATTCTTTTGGATACTCTTAATAAAGAAGCTATAGCTCATGTGCCAGAATTAAGCCCATCATACCTAAGACAATCCTTAAGCGCGGAAGAAATAGAACTTCTTAATACAGACTTAATTACTATGGATGAAATCTTAGAACTTTACAAAAAATACTCCTACTTTATTATAGACAGTATACAGGATGTCCAATTAATAAAAGGAGAAGAAGTTACAGTTGATGACATCTCCGTAAAAGCCAATCGAATTAATGTAACTATTAGCTCTGAGGAATTTAAGGAAATTACACTGTCTCTTTTAACAGAAATGAAAACAGATGAATTAATACTAGGTACAATTGAAGATTCTGAACTGTTAATAGAAGACTATCATGATACTTTAGATTCGCTTATCGAAGACCTTAATGAAAGCTCCGACTATAGTGATGAAGACTTTATAGAGATAGATATCTATGTTGATAACACTGGTAACGTTATAGGCCGTAACCTTGACTTCTATACGGCTAACACTAATAGCGAAAGCCTTGGCTATAAATTCGTTAAAAAAGATGACAAGGAGAATTATGAGTTTTATTTAGACGATTCTACTGCTGGCACAAAACTTAGCGGAAAAGGAAGCCATACTATTGATAAAAGGGCTTACAGTGGAGAACTTGTTATAGATATAATTACAAGTGGAGGAACCACTACAATACCTTATGCAAGTATTAGTTTAGAATACAAAGATGTAGAACTGGATAAGATAAATGATAATCTATACCTGAATGGTGAATTCACCCTATCTTCACCCCTATTACCTGTTAAATTAATTTTACAACTTGGCGGCGAAGATACAATTAGACATAGTGAATTTATAATTAGAATGGGGTCTTCAAATCTCATTACCTTAGATATTAAAAGTGAAGAACTTACGGATTTCGAATTCCCTGAGATACCAAAAAACGCTGACATTTATGAAGACATAGATGATTATCTTGAAACTATTGATCTTTCAGGTCTACTGTCAGAACTTTTTCCAAATGAAATGCCCTTTATAGAATAATTATACAAAGATAAAGTAAAAATAAGCCTAAGGACAATTTGTCCTTAGGCTTACCTTATGCTTATAAACTAACTTTAATATAATTATATTCTTTTTATTATTTTTAATAATTATTTTCTTTTTTTTATAGCCCTAATATGCTAGACTTATTATTAATGTGGACTAATAAAGCTTAACAATATAGAGAAACGAGGTTTATAATGACTACTAGAAAAAAAAGAGAGAGACACAACTTTAAAGAAATGACTATAAAACAAAAAATCAGTCATCTTTGGGAGTATTACAAGCTCCATGGATTCATTATCATTTTAATTGTTTCCTTTATTATATATGGTATCTACTCTGCTTCTAAACCAAAGATTAATACAAGCCTATATGTGGCTGTTGTAAACAATAATTTGAATGAACCAGTTCTTGATCAAATAACTGAAGAAACTGAAGCCTATCTTCAATTAGATACAAGCAAGGAGAAAGTTTTTCTTAATTCAATATTTTACTTCAACTCCGATATTGCTTACTCTACTAACGCAAGGAGAGCTCTAATCACATATGTAGCAGCAAGTGAAGTAGATATAATTATTGCTCCTGAATCTGAGTTTGCCAATTATGCTTATAATGATTTCTTTCATAACTTAACAAACCAATTACCAACAGATCTATATACTGCACTTGCTAATGATTTTTTTATTTCTGATACTGACTACGAGGAAGAAAAACTCCCCTACGGTATCTACCTTCATAATGCACAATACTACAATGAAAACTACCAATTCGTAAGAGAAAGTAGGCCCATGGATCAAACTGAAGAAGAAGTCATTGACGAACCTTACGTTCTTGGAATTGTAGGCAATTCATCAAACCTTAATAATTCCCTTGACTTTATAAGATATATCTTTGATCAAGACTAGGCCACACCATCTCTTTATTAAATTATTTCTTACTTTTTAGAAATATATTCTTTTGCAACTAATAGTTCTGCTGTTAATAATGCTCCACCAGCTGCACCTCTAACTGTATTGTGGGATAATCCTACGAATTTATAATCGTACACACTATCTTCCCTAAGTCTACCTAATGTCACACCCATGCCATTCTCATAATCCCTATCAAGCCTTGCCTGAGGACGATTGTCCTCTTCAAAGTATTTGATAAATTGCTTAGGAGCACTAGGCAAATCTAATTCTTGTGGAAGTCCTTTAAATCCATTCCAAGCCTTAATAATTTCTTCCTTTGTAGGGGGATTGTCAAATTCTACAAAAACAGCTGCTGTATGACCATCAGACACTGGAACCCTTATACACTGGGTAGTAATTATAGGTCCATCTGCTTTCACTATCTGTCCATCAACAACTTTACCCCAAATCTTAAGTGGCTCCTGCTCACTTTTTTCTTCCTCACCAGATATAAGAGGTATAACATTATCCACCATTTCTGGCCAATCCTCAAAATTCTTACCTGCCCCACTAATGGCTTGATAAGTTGTTGCAACTACAGTTTTTACACCATATTCCTTTAAGGCATGTAGCGCTGGTGTATAACTTTGAATAGAACAATTTGGCTTTACAACTACAAATCCTCTTTTAGTTCCTAAACGTTTTTTCTGTGCTTCAAGCACCTCCAAGTGCTCCGGATTCAACTCTGGCACAATCATTGGAACATCAGGGGTCCAACGATGGGCACTATTATTAGATACAACAGGAACTTCTGCCTTAGCATAGGCATCTTCAATTGCTATAATTTCATCCTTAGACATATCAACGGCACTGAATACAAAGTCAACATTAACAGAAATTTTTTCTACATCGTTCACATCCAATACAAGTAAACCCTTAACATCCTCTGGAATAGGTGTATCCATCTTCCACCTAGATGCAACAGCCTCCTCATAGGACTTGCCTGCACTTCTTTGACTTGCTGCAACAGTTACCACTTGAAACCAAGGATGACCATCTAATAATGAAATAAATCTTTGCCCTACCATCCCAGTAGCACCAAGAATTCCAACTCTTAACTTCTCCATATTTCCCTCCTTATTTGTCTGCTCCTGGCAAACAATTGTCGTCGTGGTAAATATATTATACTATTTTCAGATAAAATTCAATAACTATTTTTACTTATTTACATCTTTGTCATATAAGACAAAAAATAAGATGGCTTTTACATTCTTTTGTTTACTTTTTCAGCTCTTTTTCATAATTATCCAATAATCTTTCCAAATCATTTAGACTTTCAATCCTTACAATTTGATTCCTTAATTTAGCGCTTCCATGGTAGCCAGCAACATACCAAGTCACATGCTTACGCATATGTCTTATAGCAGTATACTCTCCCTTGTATTCTACAAGCATTCTAGTATGACGAAGTATCATTTTCTTTACTTCTTCAAATTCTATCTCTTTTTTATAGGTTCCTGTTGATTGGTATGCCTTAACTTGTTCAAATATCCAAGGGTTACCTCTGACTCCCCGGGCCATCATAATTCCATCACAAGCTGTGACCTTAGCCATCCTTTCTGCATCTTCCGGAGTAAAAACATCTCCATTCCCTATAACTGGAATAGATACAGCCTCTTTTACCTGCCTAATTATATCCCAGTTAGCCTCTCCACTATAGAATTGTTCTCTGGTCCTTCCATGGACTGTTATAGCTGCAGCCCCATTGTCTTCTCCAATCTTAGCAATTTCAACTGCATTGCAGTTTTCTTCATCATAACCTGATCTAATTTTTATTGTTACTGGTTTATCAGTTGCTGAAGATAGGGCCTTAACAATCTTAGCAACTCTTTTTGGCTCTTTCATTAAGGCACTACCCTCACCGTTATTAACAACCTTAGCTACTGGACATCCCATATTAATATCTATCATGTCAAAATCCATATGTTCAATCCTTTTAACCGCTTCACTAAATATATAAGGATCAGAACCAAATAGCTGTACAGCTATAGGACCCTCATCCTCTCTAGTATTAAGAAGCGCCTTTGTATTTTTACTATTATAAATTATTCCCTTACAACTAACCATCTCCGTGACCATCATATCTGCTCCCTTTTCTTTGCAGAGTAAACGAAATGGCAGGTCTGTTACCCCTGCCATTGGTCCTAGAATCAAGTTTCCATCTATCTTTACATTGCCAATTGTAAAAGCCATTGCTAGATCATCTCCCAGCCTTATTTTTGTCGTAAATAATCTTTAATCCCTTTAATGTAAGATTTGGGTCATACACCTGTATAACGTCTGTATTATCAGATATAAGTTTGCCCATTCCACCTGTTGCAATCACTTTAACATCTTTTAATCCTGATTCTTCAATCCAGCCTAGTTTGCGACCAGAACTTATATCTTCAATCTGATAATGAATACCTTTCAGAGTATCAGCCTTATTAATCACTAAAACATCTTGATTATTGTATAAAATATGACCGCCAGAAACATCATAGAAGCGCTC
>CAYOAJ010000002.1:0-7093 GCA_964401895.1 uncultured Herbinix sp. | reverse complement strand
AATAGCACCATATACTAACCCTGCTTGCATACTAGTTACAGTGTCTTTTGCAAGAATTGTATCAGGTAATTCTATCTCAATCTCAGGTAGTTTGGCAGTCCTTCCCCATAATGCATCTGCAGAAATACGAAGTCCTGGACTTGTAACCCCTGCTATAAAAGCTCCATCCTCAGTTATTAAATCATAGGTAATAGCTGTACCAAAATCTAATACAAGAACAGGGCCTCCATAAATCTCAAATCCTCCAACTGCATCGGAAATTCTGTCAGCACCAATTTCTTTTGGATTAGGGGTTACAATCTTAATTCCTGTCTTTACCCCTGTCCCAACAACTAATGGATCTATATCAAAATATTGATTGAGGGCTTTTATAAATGAATTCATCAGTTTAGGTACAACAGAAGAAATAACGGCAGATTTTATCTTTTTAATATCAATATTTTTCAACCTTAAAAGTTCACTTATAACAGCACCATATTCATCTGTGGTCTTTTTTCCACCTGTTGATAGGGTAAAACTAACAACAAGATCCATATCATCAAAAATCCCAAAAATAGTATTGGTATTTCCAACATCAATAACTAATAGCATCTATATCCACACCTTTCTCTTTAAGAATTTATAAATTCATTGTTCTTTACTTAGGAAAAAAACCTTGTAAAAAAGTTCAATTGATTTTAACAAGTCTTTCTTCTTCTCTAATATTTCTTTGACTTTTAAAGCACTTCCAATCTCATCGTAATTGGCATCAGCTTCATCAGCGTAAGTTTTAAAAATCAAAGAACCATCTTCTTCAAACTCAATAAAGAGTATTCCACCCACATCTTCTGTAAATAGAACACAGATAACCTGCAATTCATCTTTGACCTGGTCTGGTAACTTACTGAACTTTTCATTAAAATAGTACATTTTATTATAAGCACTACTAGCCGCCAGAATAAGAGAATCCTTCTTCATCATGTCCTCATTTCCTAGTTCCCCAATGTTGCAACCATAACCGCTTTAATTGTATGCATACGGTTTTCAGCTTCATCAAATATTACATCTGCAAATTCTTCAAATACATCAGCTGTGATTTCGTTGCCCTTAACAGCTGGTAGACAATGCATTACTATAGTAGTCTCCTTACCGGTCTTGTTCAGCAACTCTTTATTAACCTGATAAGGACTTAATAATTCTATTCTTTCTTTAGCTAAACCTTCCTCTCCCATGGAGCACCATACATCTGTATATATGGCATCCGCCCCTTCTAAGCCATCAAAAGAATCTGTAACTTTAATTATAGCTCCTGAATCCTTTGCATATTCTTCACATACTTCAAGAATATCATTAGAAGGCCACAAACTTTCTGGAGCTAATATTGTAAAATGAATACCCATCTTTGCAGAACCTATCATAAGACTATTGGCCATGTTATTGCGACCATCTCCTACATAGGTTAATTTTATTCCTTTTAGCTTACCAAACTGTTCTTTTATTGTCAAGAAGTCAGCTAATACCTGTGTTGGATGATATAGGTCTGTAAGCCCATTCCATACAGGTACCCCACTATATTCAGCCAACTTTTCCACAGTCTCCTGCTTAAATCCACGAAATTCTATTCCATCAAACATTCTTCCTAGAACCCTTGCTGTGTCCTCAACACTTTCTTTATGCCCTAGTTGAATGTCATCCTTACCTAAATATTCCGGATGTCCTCCTTCATCAACACAAGCCACAGTAAATGCACATCGGGTTCTTGTTGATGGTTTCTCAAAAAGCAAAGCTATATTTTTTCCTTTTAGGCCTTCCCCTAAAATGTCTTTTTTCTTTTTAGCCTTAAGTTCTGTTGCTAATTCTAATAAATACTCAATTTCATTAGATTCAAAATCCTTTAGTGTAAGGAGACTTCTCCCTTTCAAGTTCATACTATTATTCCTCCTCTTTGACTTTTTAAAGTTTTAACAATATTTAGCACCTTATAATTATGCTTCATTATGATAATTTATACATTATTACTTTTTTCACTATATGTCAAGTCAATTATAAAATTTTTTTAATGTTTTATATATTTGGAGATTAGATCTTGCTCTAATATTTCCTTAGACATTTTCTTAATAAGTATAGCTCTTTCATATTCGTCCCTATACATATTGTAATCAGTTTCAAGCCCTGTATTTATATTCCATGCTCTGCTTCCTTTAAATACTTCCTCCCTAGATATCTGAAAGATTACATCATTGCTAACAAAGGAACCTTCAAAAAGATAAGTTGTAAATGCTACAAAACCATCTTTACTGTTAAGCAGATCCTGCCCCATTATAAATGTATCATCAGGATCTAGCCCCATAAGGTTAGCCATTGTTGGCATAAAGTCAATTTGTCCACCTGTGATAGAGTTTTTATCCTTAATTCCGCTTCCAGGTATATGGATAATAAGTGGTACATTTAACATTTCATCATAATCATATTCCTTATCTAAGAAAAGCTTAAGCCTTTCCCTTACATCCTCCATACCACAATTAAGTCCATGATGGTCTCCATATAAGGCTATAATAGTATCCTCATAAAGTCCTTCTGCTTTTAAATCTTCTATAAACTGACCTATGGCTTCATCAGTATAACGAACAGTTTGCAGATAAGAACCAAACTTAGTATCTTCATCCTCCGGGGTTAAGGTTAGACTTATATATTCTTCATCTAATAAGAAAGGATGATGATTTGTTAGAGTTATAACAAATGCAAAATATGGTTCTTTCTCTTCTTTCAATATTGGAATTAGTTGTTTAAACATAGACTTATCGGAAATCCCCATACCAATAATCTCATCCTCCACTAAATCTTCCATACTTATATAATCTTGAAAGCCCTGATTAGGATAGGCATTTTCTCTGTTCCAAAATTCCCCTTTGTATCCATGAACTACAAAGGGATTATAACCCTCTTCTCTTAAAAGCCAAGGAAGGCCATTAAATGTATTTTCTTCATATAAACGATAAATCTCTCCATCAATAAGTGGATATAAACTATTCATACTTGAAAACTCTGCATCAGCAGTATTCCCCTTACCTGTATTGCAAAAATAATTATCAAAATAAATAGTATCTTTCTCTAATAACTTATTAAGATTTGGTGTTATCTCCTCTCCTCCGTATGTCCTTCCGATAACAAAGTCTTGTATTGCTTCCATCTGAATTACAATTAAGTTTTTACCCTCTCCTAAGCCCCTGTATTTAGAATGACTAGATTCTGTCTCCACCCTATCTTCCCAGGATGTTACCTCACTAAGAACCTCAAGTATTTCTTCTTCATCCATCTTACCAGCTGATATATCGTCAGAAATAACCTCATATATATCATTAACATGGCTAGTGAAAAACTCAACACTATTAACTCTTGTAATAGCCTCTGAGTGAAAAGGGTTTATTGTAATAGTAATTAAAATAATTGAAAAAACACCTATTATAAACTTATACCCTATTCCATGCTTCTTTTTTGACTTATCAACCTTCTCAGTATATTTTTTAAAGTAGCTATAAACAAAAGGTATGTCCAAAAACAAGAGAAAGCTTGTAGGTATAAGAGTAGCTAAAAAGCTGGCTGGTACTGCAGTTACGGCCCTAGCTTGCCATAGTTGCCTAACAGAAACTGTTTGATTATAATAATTATAATACATTGTATCAGCAAACATTAACAAGCTAAGCAAGATGTAAACTGCCAAGAAAACTCCACGCTTTCTCTTTAAGCCACTTCTGCTAAATAAAACAAATATAATTCCCCATACTGTTAAACTGATAAGTATTAGAATTATCTCAATAGTATTAGACTCAATTAAAACATAATATATCATCATCTTTATAAAAAATAAAAATGCAATAAAATATGGAGATTCAATTGTCTTTTTAATTTTTTTCATTCAAACCACCCTTGTCATGTGAGAAGCAATGCATCCATTTTCTCTTACAATAAATTCTAGTATAACTATAATAAATCATCTGGCTCTTAATTTCAAGAAGTATTTATTTACACCTTTACAGGATTTTCTCGCAAAGAAAAGAAAAGTAAATACGCAGGTAGATTACACCTGCTTATCTACTTTACTTTTCTCATTATATATATAATGCCTTTTTCAGTCTACCTTCTCAATGTCTGTTTCTATATCTGTTTTTGCTACCTCAGTAAGGGAAGTTACTAAGCCTGCTAATCCCTGTATATCTGAAGGAATTATAATCTTAGTTGCCTTGCCATCTGCTGCCTTAACAAAAGCCTCTAGACTTCTAAGTTGTATAACCTCTTTATTAGGAGCCGCTTCGTTAATAAACCTAATACCCTCTGCAGTCGCCTTTTGAAGTGCTAATATTGCTTCTGCTTCACCTTCTGCCTCACGGATGGTGGCTTCCTTCTTAGCTTCAGCTCTAAGAATGGCAGCTTCCTTCTCACCCTGTGCATTTAATATAGCAGATTCTTTATTACCTTCTGACACAAGAATTGCAGATCGTTTTTCCCCTTCTGCATTTATAATGGATTCTCTTCTTTCTCTTTCTGCCTTCATCTGCTTTTCCATAGCTTCTTGGATAGCTAGAGGAGGTACAATATTCTTTAACTCTACTCTAGTTACTTTAATACCCCAAGGATCCGTAGCTTCATCTAAAGTAACCCTCATACTTGTATTAATAAGCTCTCTTGATGTTAAGGTCTCATCTAGTTCCAACTCACCAATAATATTTCTTAAGGTCGTTGCTGTTAAGTTCTCTATTGCCATACGGGGATTATTCACACCATATGCATATAGCTTTGGATCAGTTATTGCAAAAAACACTACAGTGTCTATATCCATTGTCACATTGTCCTTAGTTATTACTGGTTGAGGGGGGAAATCCACAACTTGCTCCTTTAAATCCACCCTTTCTGCTATTCGGTCAAATACAGGCCATTTAAAATGTACTCCAACATCCCAAGTTGCCTGATATCCTCCTAGCCTTTCAACAACAAATGCTTGAGCTTGAGGCACAATCTTTATAGATGTGGCCAGTATTACTAAAATTATAATTACAAAAACAAATAAAACAGGTCCTATACCTTCCATGCTACTCCTCCTTTAATCCCTTATCAAACTCTTCTACTATCAACCTAACTCCTGTCACTTCTCTTACTATGACTTTAGTCCCCTTCTCAATTATGTCATTCTGGACCGAGCGAGCAGTCCATTCCATGCCATTAATAGCAACTTGCCCTGTCCCTTTTATGTTATCAATAGTTGTTATAACTAAGGCTTCCTCGCCAATAACAGCTGCATAATTAGTCTTAACCCTTTTGGGATTAAAATGTTTCTCTACCCAAGGCCTTGTAAAATACAAGAAGGCTAAGGAAGATCCTATAAATATTATAATTTCAATTATAATATTATCAAAAAAGATGGAAAAGATGAAAGCAACTAGAGCGCCACCTACAAACCATATGGTGACCAAATCCATTGTAATTATTTCAATTACAAGTAACACTATTAAAATAATAAGCCATGTACTGAAATTCATAACCCTCTTTCCCCTTTCTTTGCATATATCTACATTTTAATTGATTTTCCCTAATAAATCAATCTTTTACAGCATATTTATTATTTTCTAAGCCACAACTTAATATATGCCACGAATTTATTAAAATGATATTGATTTTTATATAAAAAAAGGGTTGTTAAATCCCCCTTTGTCTAGCTACCTCATACATTAATATAGATGAAGCAACTGCTGCATTAAGAGACTCACCCTTACCCTTCATAGGTATCCTTATCCATTTGTCTGTCATTTCTGAGATTTCCGGAGATAGGCCATTAGCCTCGTTTCCAATTAGAATTGCAATTTTTCCATTAAATGCTTGGTTACTATATGACTTTCCCTCCAAATGGGCTGCATATATAGTAATCTTTTTGTTTTTAATATCTATCAGTGTTTCAGTTAAATTTTCTGTAATATAGACGGGTAACCTAAATATAGACCCCATAGTAGAACGAATAACCTTAGGATTATACAAGTCAACACAAGAACTGTTCATAATGATCCCTGTAACACCAGCAGCCTCAGCTGTTCGTATTATTGTCCCTAGATTACCTGGGTCTCTGATGTCTTCTAGCATTAATAAGAAGGTATCTTCTCCTCTTAATAGGTCCATAACATCATATTCTTGTCTTTTAACTATTCCCATAATTCCTTGAGGTGTTACAGTGTCTGATATATTCTTAAAGATGGAATCACTTAGTATTTCATAATCTAAAGCTTCAGAGAAATCTATTTCTTCTCTTACTTTGTTTTTATAAAAACTTTCTGAAACATAAGTTTTAATAAGAAGGTCTTCATCAAAAGCTTCTTCAAACATTTTAAGACCTTCAACCACATATAAACCTTGTTTTTTTCTTTCTTTTGCTTTTGTAAGAAGCTGTTTTATAGTCTTAATCTGCGGATTATTTATACTAGTAATTGTTATATTAGATTTCATAAGTCTATCCCTCTTGTAAATGACTTAATTTTGCAGCTTGATCTTCAGCAGCAAGGCTTTCTATTATATCCTGAATGTCTCCATCCATAACAGAATCTAATTGATGAATTGTCAGCTTAATTCTGTGGTCTGTTATTCGTCCTTGCGGAAAATTATATGTCCTAATCTTTTCAGAACGATCCCCCGTTCCTACTTGACTTCTTCTTTGCTGTGCTTCCTCACTTTGAGCTTTTTCCATCTCCATCTCATAAAGCCTTGATCTTAAAATCTTAAAGGCCTTGTCTTTGTTTTTATGCTGAGACTTCTCATCCTGGCATGTAACAACTATTCCTGAGGGTTCATGGGTTATTCTAACTGCTGAATCCGTTGTATTAACAGATTGACCACCATTACCTGATGACCTGAATACATCAATCTTACAGTCGTTCATGTCAAGGTCAACATCCACTTCTTCCGCCTCTGGCATAATAGCAACTGTCACCGTAGATGTATGGACTCTACCTCCAGATTCTGTTACAGGTATTCTTTGGACCCTATGAACACCACTTTCATATTTTAACTTTGAATAAGCTCCAGTACCGTTAATCATAAAAATAACTTCCTTAAAACCACCTATTCCATTCTC
>CAYOAJ010000001.1:28379-29333 GCA_964401895.1 uncultured Herbinix sp. | reverse complement strand
TTTACATGGGTTTCCAGAGTTTTTGTCTCTTGCAACTGTCAAAGACGGGATTATATCATGCCTTTTCAAATAAGTCTACACAAAGTTTACAAAAATTATTCTGTTTTTTCGTCATTTTGTACAATTCCTTGGCCATCTTCAAATAAGGCTTCAAATTCTTCTCGACCAATTCTCTCTTTTTCAATCAAAAGTTCTGCAGAAGTATGGAGAATATCCTTATTCTCTATAAGAAGTTTCTTAGCTTCATCATAGCACTTATCAATAATTAATCTAACTTCTTCATCTATTTTACTTGCTACATCTTCACTGTATGACTTGGTATTTCCAAAGTCTCTACCTAAAAATACTTGCTCATCATCATTATCATAATTAACCATACCTAGGCTATCAGAAAAACCATAACGGGTTATCATATCTCTTGCTAGTTTGGTAGCCTGCTTAATGTCTTGTGAAGCTCCAGTGGTAACATCGTCGAATATAATTTCCTCAGCTACTCGGCCTCCAAGTCTTACAATTATCTCTTGTAACATCTTGCCCTTAGTATAGAACATCTCATCTCTTTCAGGAAGAGGCATAGTATAACCTGCTGCCCCTGGCCCAGTAGGTATAATGGATATAGTATATACTGGTCCTACATCTGGTAGGAGATGTAATAATATAGCGTGACCTGATTCATGATAAGCAGTTATCTTCTTATCTTTTTCACTAACAACCTTACTCTTTTTCTCTGTTCCTATACCAACTTTAATAAATGCCTTTTTAATATCGTTATTAATAAGGTAACTTCGCCCTTCTCTAGCAGCACCAATGGCACCTTCATTCATTAAGTTTTCTAGATCGGCTCCTGTAAAACCTGCAGTTGTCTGAGCTATTTGCCTTAAGTCCACATCATCACCTAGAGGCTTACCCTTAGAATGTACCTTAAGTATTTCTTCTCTTCCTTTAACATCTGGA
>CAYOAJ010000001.1:17556-28369 GCA_964401895.1 uncultured Herbinix sp. | reverse complement strand
AGCAGCCATAACAATTATTCCTTCATTTGCTCCAAAACCATCCATCTCTACAAGTAGTTGATTTAGGGTCTGCTCTCTCTCATCATGGCCTCCACCCATACCAGTACCTCTACGCCTTGCAACAGCATCTATCTCATCTATAAAAACAATACAAGGTGCATTCTTCTTAGCTTCTTCAAATAAATCTCTTACCCTAGAAGCACCAACACCTACAAACATCTCAACAAAATCAGAACCAGATATGGAGAAGAAGGGAACACCTGCTTCACCTGCAACTGCCCTTGCTATCAAAGTCTTACCGGTTCCAGGTGGTCCTACTAGAAGAACACCCTTAGGAATCCTTGCTCCTACCTGCATATATTTTTTAGGAGATCTGAGAAAGTCAACTACTTCCGATAATTCTTCTTTTTCCTCATCAAGTCCAGCAACATCTTTAAAAGTTGTTTTGCTGCCTCCGTCTTTTGTAAGCTTAGCCTTGCTCTTTCCAAAGTTCATCACTTTACTATTACCTCCGCCAGCCGACATCTGACTAGTTAAAAATGAAAAGAATATTGTTATAATAATAAACACCATTATTAAGGGAAGTATACTTGTTAAAAACCAACTAGGCTTTGATATCTTATGGATATAGAATTCAACCCCAAACTTTTGGGCATCGCTTTCTATTACTCTAGTATCAGATACATAGAAACTTTCCCTTTTCTCATTTGTCTTTTTAACTTCAACCTCACCTGTATACACTTCTTCATTTGGATATATTTCAATAAATGCAATTTCATCTTCTGATAGGTCTTCTACAAACCTATTATAGTTATATGCATCTTCTCCTGTTATATCAAAATTATTAGACACAAAAAATGTCAATAAGACAATTGCCAAGAGTACAAAGTAAAAGCCATATCCTTTCATTTGTTTTCTCAATTAAGAACCTCCTTTTTAAATAGACTTTAAATCCATATATTTAAACAACACTACAATTCAAGAACACCTACATAAGGCAAGTTCCTATATCTTTGTTTATAGTCAAGTCCGTATCCTATTACAAATTCGTCAGGTATCTCGAAACCAACATATTTTACATCTACATCAGTAACCCTACGTTCAGGTTTGTCAAGAAGACTACAAACATTTAAACTAGCTGGTCCTCTGGCCCCTAGTAATTCTGACAGATATGATAAAGTATTTCCTGAATCAATTATATCTTCTACAATAATAACATCTTTGCCACTAATTGATTCATCTAAGTCTTTAACTATTCTAACCCTACCAGAACTTATTGTGTCATCCCCATAACTGGATACTGCCATAAAATCAATGGTAACTGGAATATCAATCTTTTTCATTAAATCACAGGCAAAAAATATACTTCCCTTAAGAATACATATAATATGGACGCTTCTTCCCCTATAATCCTCAGATATTTGCTCTGCAAGTTCTTTTACCCTCTGTTTAATATCCTTTTCTGAAATTAAAATACGAATATTACTTTCCATTCCTGTTCTCCTTTGCATCTATTAGCTTCATCTCTAAAATTGTTTTCGTATTGCTGTCTATTTTATATCTTTCACTTATTCGGTTGTCACCACCGATAATCCACATAATATGATTCCCATCCGCTAGCAATAATTGTTTAGATCGGTCTTTAGCGGGAACTTTTTTATCTATAAAATAGTCTTTTATCTTTTTCCTACCACCTTGGGCATTTATTTGTATAAAGTCCCCGGTAGCCCTTGTTCTTATTTCAACAGTATTTTCTATTCTATCATAATCTAGCCACTTAATACAACTATTTTTCGGAAATGTTTTTTCTATGTCCATATCTACAAATCTAGTCTCTATAATCTTGTTTATATTCTCCAGAAAAGTTTTTCCTGGAATTTCAACTTTAATAGGTTGGATTACTTCTTCTGGTTTTTTCTCTTCTTTAAAAATAGACACATGATTATAAGCCCTTAAAGCTATAAGCCCATTAGGAAGATTTATCTGCTTTCCAACCTCTTTATTGAACAAGTCTAAGACTAGGTCTACATGTTTGGACTCTAGGTTTCGCCTTGAGTCAGATAGGCTAGCTATTACCTTCATAATGATTGATTTTTGAATAAATATATGGCATGATCTTATCTTATCATCAGCTAATACAAATCTGCCCTTATCTTCAGCCACAATATTATCATATGAAAATCTAATCATTTCATTAGTAAAATCATTAACTTCTCTTAAATGAAAAGCCGCCTTAGAAACATTCTCTACTGCCTTAGAATTAATATCATTAGTTATCAGGGGGAAGATTTGATTACGTATCTTATTTCTACTATAGTCATTCTCAAGGTTACTTGCATCAATTTTATATGCAATACCTTTTTCTCTTAAATAATCTTCAATCTCATCCCTAGATGTATTAAGAAGGGGGCGTATAATAAGGGCTTGATCCTTTCCCCTTTTCATCATACGGGTAGGATCTATTCCCGTTAATCCTTGAATTCCTGAACCTCTAAATAGGTTGAACAACATAGTTTCCGCATTATCATTTCTATTATGTGCAATAGCAATTTTATTACACTTATATTCTATACAGGCCCTAAAAAAAGTTTCATACCTAATATTTCTTCCCGCCTCTTCTTCTGATAATTTATTATCACTTGCAAACTTCCTAACATCCTTGTAGACACTATGGAACTCTATATCAAGGCCCTTACATAAGTCTTTAACAAAAAGTTCATCCTCATCTGCCTGGTCCCCTCTAAGTCCATGGTTTATATGTATTGCTATTATTTTTTCAATATCATGACCAAAACATTCAATTAGGGCATACAAAAGGCAGACAGAATCCGCCCCTCCGGATAATCCTATAACAATCCTGTCCCCTTTTTCAATCATTTTATTATCTTTAACAAAGCTAGTCAAATCTTGCAGCATATAGTCCTCACTATCTGTTTTTTATCCAATACATATTATCTATACTTGTATTCTAACTCTTTCTATTTATTTTTTCAACGAGTAACCGCAGAATCATGCCATATACCTGCTGTAAGAATTGTCATATCATCTTTAGGTTTATAACCACTCTCTACCAAAGAATAATCTAATATACGATTAGCAAGCTCTTGGGGATTACTACTGTCAATAGCCATAATCTTCTCCTTCAAGTACTCTTCCTTGTCATCCCCCTTAATAGAATCCAAGACTCCATCTGTAACCATAATTATAATATCCCCTTCATACAACTTCTTCATAACCCCATCATAATCAACATTACCAAGCATACCTATGGGTATGGTGGTAGAGCTAATTGTCTCAACCCAATTATCCCTTTTAATAAATGTAGTAGCTGCACCAATTTTAACAAATTCACATATTCCAGTAAATAAATTTATAAGGCACATATCTAGGGTAGAAAACATCTGGTTATCTGCCTTTAGCACCATGCTAGAGTTAATTAGCTTAATTGCTGTCTCTGCCTTAAATCCAGACTCTATCAATTGTTCTAGCAAGCCTAAAACCTCCTCACTTTCATCTCCGGCCTTTTCACCTGTACCCATACCATCAGATAATGCCATCATAAAGTTCCCTGTTTCCAACTTTATCTGAGAGAAGTTATCTCCTGATATTGTATCTTTCACGGTTCTAGCCATACCTGTAAGTATTTTGAACTTTGATTTTTCCACAAAGACAAAATGATTAAAGTCCCTATCTATTACCGTACCTGAAGCTTCTGACACCTTGAATCTTACCCCTAAAACATCACCTATAATATTAGCAGCATCCTTAGCCAAAACATATCTAAACTTTTTTACACAGGCATCTAGATGGACCTCCTTACGCTTATCCTTCCTCTGTATTATAGTTAGGTTATTTGCCACAACATGGGCTTCCCTAAGCCCTCTTGCTATTCTGTCTTCCTCAACCTTAACATTTCTAACAGTTCCATACCATTCATCCGTCATATCCTTCATGGCCCCTGAAACTTCCTTAAGCTGCTCTGCAAAAACCTCCCTATTTTCAGTCAACCTACTATTCCATATGTAATTTATCTTTGCTAATTCAAATCCCCGATTAGTTTCTGATAAAAATTGGTCAACACACATACATTCATCTATGAAATAATCCGGTGCCTCATCTCTTTTAATCTCTCCATTCTTTTCAGCTATTTCAAATATTGTATTAGCCGCCTGATAAGTAGAATCAAAGTTATCCTCCCAACAATAAATACACTTGTCGCAATTCTTGCAAAGCCTTTCAGAAATACTTTCAAATATATCATTGATTTCTTCAGTTTTTAAACTTGTATGTTTTTCTGATATGGTATCTAAGACTTTTGATAATTTAGAAAATGAATCAGACACACCCTCTATCCTCCTGTTAGCAATCTTCTTCAGATGTTCATTAGCTTCTTCTTCAATATTAAGCCCTGTCTTTGTATCTAACTGATAGGCAAGACTCTTTGGAAGCATAAGGAATACTAAGCTAGCTGAAATCAAAGCCCCTATATCCCTAAGAGACAAAGCCATATCTGGAGATAATATTCCAAGTATAATACCTGTAATATTGAAAATAACTGCAGTGGGAACTCGTCCCAGCTCTCTAAATATAGATGCAGTAATTGACATCATTGTTAACATCCCTAAATCCGTAATAGGCCCTCCCCTTAAGGCCAAGGAAAATCCACCCAAGGCTCCTGCTACAGCAGCAGCCCCTGCTCCATACTTGTATGCTATAAACAATACTAGAAAATATATAATACTTTCCATAGCTGCAATATAGTCACTAGATAATTCAGGAAATGTAAATACAAGAATTCCTATGATTAAACCAATGCTTATCATTTGTTCATTACTCATTTTCATGCCTTTTCTTTTACTTGTTAAATAATCAACCCCTTCACTTAGGATTAATGCAGAAACATGGGCAATAACAACTTCTAAAATAGTTAAAAGCATAAAGTCCATTTGAAAACCCACTGCTGCCCCTTCCACTAAAGTAAAAACGCCAAGAATTAAGGATGGTAGTCCATATAACTTTGCTTTAGATAAATTACGCTTCTTTATAATAGGCATATCCAGAATAACTATAGTCAAAATCATTGTCAGTAGATACTTAAACGCAAATGTAGCATGCATTGTTGTTAGAAGCCCTGCAAAGATTGTGACTAATATAAATGGGCTCCTATTATTACCTAAATATACTGCTGTAAAATATCCAATAGCAAGAGGATTCATTCCGTAAAATGAGGCCCTTGCTACAAAAAATCCTAATAAATTCACTATAAAAGATCTTGTCCTCTTGTTTTTCATTATACTCGCTCCTTTGATTATATTACCGCTGCCTTGCTATTATAGGCAGACTCTTCTGAAATCTTTGTCAAAAACAATAAGCTATATGGGAAAACTTTTTGACAAGAACTCCATAAACCTAACGTTTCTATCGAATCAAGGGAGCTCATTCTTATTAAGAAGCTTAGAATGAAAATTAAAAAAGGCTTAAAAAACAAAGAATTCATGTTAATTTACATGAACTCTTTGTTTTTAAGCCTTTTTATCTAAAATAGCGAAGGACGGATTTGAACCGCCGACACTGCGGGTATGAACCGCATGCTCTTGCCAACTGAGCTACTTCGCCGAAGTCACGAATTATATTATATATACTTTTGAACAACTTGTCAACTGTAAAACCAAAAGTCTTTTTTTATTGTTGTTCATCACTTTCAAAAAGAATCTCATCTTCATATACCAAACCTAGTTGATTCCTTGCTACATCTTCTATATGCTTTTTCGTTTGAACATAGGCTTCCAAGTTTTTAACATCCTTAGCCCTTTCCTCTTCCTCACTAATTAAAGCTTGTAATTCTATATCCTCTCTAACAAGCTCTTCCTTCTCTTTGTTTAGATTGACTTTAGCAAGAAAGAGCACCAAACATATACATAATACCATAAATGTAATATATCCAATGCCTGTCTTCCTTTTATACCTTTTAGCCACTCCTAACACCCCACATCATAAAATTCTATTCTTTTTCTCTTTCTCTTTCTCTGTCTTTTTCTTTTTCTTTTTTTCTTTCTTCTTACTTTTAGATTGATTTCTAAGCCTTTTTAAAGATTGAATTTTAGTTATTAATACAATCTTAACTGAATTGCAATACTTTTTCAATCTTTTTTTAACTTTTACAAAGAATCTTATGGCAGGGCCCATAATAAATTTAATAAGTTTACTTACTCCATTAACAAACAAGTCGCTAAAAAGATAGTAATACCCTATCATACCTATTAACATTGCTGCTATGGAAAAACCTCGAATTATACCGTTATTCTCCTTGTATAGCATGGAAAATATAAAGACACTGGTGAAAACCCAAAAGATAAGGTCTTCAAGGGATACAAAAAAAACATTATGATCAATTAGTTTTCTTATAATTCTCAAAAAATCATATGCAAAGACTATAAGGCTTCCCCACAAGATAGAAGTCAGAAAGAATTGCAACTCAAAAGCAATTGAAGCATTCATTTCATCTTCCCCCTACTTGAAAAGCCTTCCTAATATGGATTCATCTGACTTAGAAAAAGCAGAATCATCTGAGTAAGTGAGACTATTGATCCTTCCATCAATATCTACCTCTCCCTTTTCCAGTGTCAAACGGTTCACATGAAGCTCCTCTCCTCTAATCATCAAAACACCTTGTTCCGTTTGAAGAAGCACCTCAGCAGAATCAAATGATAAGACATCATTAACCCCTGTGATAATTATTGTTCTCCTATCGTTTATATGTAACTTATGTCCCTTTAAGCCTTGTTGTCTTTCATTCATAAAAAAAGCCTCCTCATATACAATGTACTAGCCCTTTATAAACCTAGACTATCTTGTAAAATATATGAGAAGACTCAAGACTTCATGACCATTTAAAGATACTTAATTAAATCTTTTGCCTCATCTTTCTTAGCATATTCATCTATATCCAGTATTTCAAATTTAATTTCTCTGTTTCCAAAATTAATTTCTATTACATCTCCGATTTTTACATCAGTAGAGGACTTTGCAACTTTTCCATTAACTAAAACCCTTCCCCCCTTGCAGGCCTCATTAGCTACAGTCCTCCTTTTTATTACCCTAGAAATCTTTAAGAATTTATCTAACCTCATAACAATCCTTTCTTAACCTATATCAACTTATATAAAAAGACTGTTTTAAACGCCCTACACCCCTGAGAGATTTGGAATTTAAAACAGTCCTTTATTTATTAGTCAACCTACAATTATGCGTTTACAGAATCCTTTAAAGACTTACCTGGTTTAAACCTTGGTGCTTTAGATGCTGCAATGTCAATTGGCTCATTAGTTAGAGGGTTTCTGCCCTTTCTAGCTGGTCTATCTACCACACTAAAAGTACCGAAGCCTACTAATTGTACTTTCCCACCTCTTGCTAATTCTTCATTCACAACCTCAATAAATGCACTTAGCGCCTTTTCTGAATCTTTCTTTGTCAATTCACTTTTCTCTGCAATAGCTGTAACTAATTCTGATTTGTTCATGGATTCAATCCTCCTCTAAAGTATTTATTATTTATAAATATATTTATATAGACTATTATATTACCTTGTCCTCCACTAGAACTAGGCGTCTACATGTTTATTTATAAACTTATTATAGGGGTTTGTCAAGGAATATTCTGCATTTAACTGTAAAGACTACATTATAGGACTAAATTAAGTCATTTGCATACAGTTAATTCATTGATGTGGGTTTTTGTTACACTATCCCCTTACCCGACCCTATTGCCACATCCACATTATAACAAGTCTTACAAGCTCTTGCAATTGTATTTATAAAAAAAGATTTTTACTATTTTATTGTTCCATCTGACTTCCTAAGAATCTTGCTGCGGTAGCTGCAAGCTTCACTTCAACTTCATCAAACTTTGCCTTTGCATCCTTTGACAATATTATGACAGCTCCTATTACATCTCCTTCACTTATAATAGGTTCTATTACTTGGTAAGTAAACTCTCCATCATCTTCACTATTCATGACTCTTACATAGCCCTTGTCTTCTCTTCCAGCAATAATAGTATCTCTTTCATTCATAACTTCCTCTAACTCATGGCTTATCCTTCTACTAACAACTTCTTTTTTAACTGAACCAGAAGCAGCTATGATTTGATCCTTATCCGTTATTAATACAGTTAATTCTGTAGTCTTATTAATTGCATCTGCATATTGTTTTGCAAATTCTCCCAGCTCTCCTATAGGTGAATATTTCTTTAAAATAATTTCCCCTTCTCGATCTGTAAATATCTCCAAAGGATCTCCCTCTCTAATTCTTAAGGTTCTTCTAATCTCTTTTGGTACAACAATACGGCCTAAATCATCTATTCTTCTTACTATTCCAGTTGCTTTCATATATTATCTTCCTCCATCTTACTAATAAAAGTTATTTGCATTAATCTTTTACTTAGTAATATTGTTTGTAAAATGGAAAAGTTTATACATGAAAAAATATTTTTTTGCAACATCAATAACCGAAAAGCCAGTAGCAGTTAAAACATTTTTTTCAACACGCTCCCGCTTAGTTGATGCACGTAGCAGTACATAAGGCTGTAAAGAACACAGCCTAAGGACTGACGGCATCAAATAGTTGCAAAAAAGTGTTTTAACTGCTACTGGCTATCAAGGTATACTATGTTGCAAAAACATTACCCCGTGGTTTCCTGAATTTTTAAGCTATATATTCAGTCTTACTATATCAAAGGTGTTAAATATATCTATAATCCCATATCCCCAATCCCTGTTTGGATATGTGAGGGCTGAAGTCCGTCTTGCACCTCGCATAAGAAAATTTTTTATTACAATTGTATTGATTCCCAGGTAGTTGCCATCAACAATTCCCCATTCTAGCATAAGGGCAGCTATTCCAGTTGTATGAGCAGCCGACACGCTGGTTCCTGTGTATAACCCAAAGCCATTAGATAAGGTGGGAGCAAGGTAGTTTACTCCAGGTGCAGCTAATTCCGGGACTATATCCCCCACCCTATTAAATCCCCTACTAGCATTTATGTATAAATTTTCATTTGATGGGTTATAAGCTGTAACTGTAATCGGCCCCACCGCAGTTCCTGGTGCTAACACCGTAGTATATATGTCTGGTTTTAAGAAAAACGTTTCATCTGATATGAAATCTCCCATAGGAAGCCATATGTCAAACCTAGATTCAATGTCTCCGCGGGAATACACATTAAACTGCCAAAGCCCTGGTGTAGGTTTTTGAAATCGCAATAAAATTAATTGATCACCTGTATCTAGTTCCACAGTATGGTAATCTACATAGATAATAGTTTCTTCAAAAACAAAAGTAATAACCCTGTGAACTCTTAGTTGTGGAGGAATTCTAGGAATATACTCACCATTAGGGGTTAATATATCAATAGAGAAAATACCTGGCGATTGTCCCCATAACTCCATTGTAAAACCCTCTTCATCACCAACATTTAGTTCTACAAGTACGCTATTTAAACCAGATTCTATAGTATCACTGAAATGCCTTCCCATATTCCCTTCATTGCCTGCTGCCACAACAATAGCACATTCAGAAAAATCACTAACTATTGTTGTAAAGTTGCTTAAATATGACCTTCCATCATGGGCCTCTTGAGAAGTTCCAATCCCCAGGCAGATAGCAATAGGTCTATTAACACTCCTTGCATATTCTATACAATACTGGATTCCCCACATAACATGATTACTTTGAAAGCATACAGAATCATCAGGAATTACGAAAAAATCTCTCCAGACTTGCTTAGCTTGCCTTAACTTTACTACAACAAGCTCCGACGCTGGTGCCACACCATAAAAGCCTTCCTCCTCAACATCTCTTCCAGCAGCAACACCTGCAAGCATTGTTCCATGGCCATGTTCATCCGTGCTAGGCACTATAGAAAGCGGATCACTAGAGGCTAGAGCCTCATTAATCTCCTCCCTAAGATATTCCCTACCAAAATAATAATTAAAAGGGTATCTATCATTACTATCTATTGTTTGATCCCAGATGGAAGCAATTTTTGTAGTACCATCATCATATTTAAAAATTGGATTAGTATAATCAATGCCTGTATCAATTATCCCTACTAATACTCCATTTCCCATAAGATTAAAATTAACACTTTCCCTAATATCAAAGACACCAGAACTTTCTAAACTCTCTATGCTAACTAGTCCATTTAAATTAGGAATAGCAGTGAATTGAACCCTTCCCAGATCTTCTATAGAATATTCTTCTATAGGAACGTAAACAACTCCCACGGCTTCGTTCAACACTTGAAATATAGAATCTGTAAATGTTTCTAGAACTTCATCTAGATTAACTCTAGCATCTACTAGAAAGTCCACATAGTTTTCACTGGTGATTCTCCTTTTTAATTCTTCTTCCATCATAAGCATCATTCCATTTCATATATGATAATTGCCTTTTAATCAAACAATGAATTGAGTACGCAAACTGTCAAACACATTGAAAATATCTAGAATGCCATAACCCCAATCTCTATTAGGATATACAATATTATTATCCCTTCTAGCTCCTCTAATCAGCAATTTCTTAACTTCAGTGGTACTAATACCGGGTAAATTATTTCTTACAATGCCCCATTCCAATATAAGGGCTGCGATTCCTGCAGTATGGGCCGCTGCTACACTGGTCCCTGTAAATCCTGCAAAATCATGTTGTAAAGTAGGTCCTAATACATCAACTCCAGGAGCTGCAATATCTGGCTTTAAGACACCGGTTCTTGTATTCCCCCTACTGGCATTAAGATAAAGACTATCATCTTCTGT
>CAYOAJ010000001.1:12392-17546 GCA_964401895.1 uncultured Herbinix sp. | reverse complement strand
CAATTGATAAAATTGTAGTATATGGATTAGATGCCAGAAAATAAGTTCCCTCAGAGATAAAACCTCCCTTCTGCAACCAAATATTAAAGCCCATATACAAATTACCAGTCTCATAGACATTAAATCTCCATATTCCTTCTGTCGGTCTGTCAAAACGTAAAAGAATTAATTGATCACCACTTGTTTGCTCCACCATAATATAATCTATATAAATTGTTGTTTCATCAAATATAAATGTGATAACTCTACTTATACTTCTACCGGTATAAATTCTCGGAACATACTCACCAGTAGGTGTCAGTATATCAATGGAATATATACTCGGAGTATTCCCCCAAATCTCCATTGAGAACCCACTTCTGCTTTCCTCCTCTCCCACATTTAGTTCAACAGTATCATATTCTTTATCAGGATTGTTCCTTCCTTCGTAATGTCTTCTTCCAGCCCCTTCATTTCCAGCTGCACAAGATACTACAATCCCATTCCTAGTAGCTGCAAGAGAAAAAAATTTAACAGGAATTCCCCACTCATCATGGCCACTAAAATTACTTCCTATAGAAACACATATTGACATTGGACTTAAGAGAAGGTCGCTTTTATATAATAGATATTGAATGGCAAACAATATATCTGTGGTTTGAAAGGCTACTGCATCCTCTTTAATTAAATAAAAATCCCTTAGATATTGCTTAGCTGGTTTCAACTTTACTACAACAAACTCTGCATCTGGTGCCACCCCTGCAAAATCCATTTCTGGAACCTCATTTCCCCCAGCTATTCCTGCCACTAGGGTTCCATGACCATCTGTATCCATAGATGGCACAATAGATAAGGGATCATCACTTCTAAGAGCTTCATTAATTTGTTCCCTAGTGTATTCAGTCCCATATGAAAAATTCAAGGGCATATCATCGCTAATAATAGTCTGGTCCCATATAGCTGCTATTCTTGTAGTGCCATCAGCATATTGAAATATAGGATTGGCGTAATCTATTCCTGTATCAATTATACCTATTAGAGTTCCTTGCCCTCTTAAATTAAGAGCAGGTATCCCCCTCATGCTTGTTACACCAGATGCTTCTAATGACTGTTCACTAATTAATCCATATAACCTTGGTATGCTGTAATAGCCCCTTTCCATAATAAATAAATTAGTAAACTGTTCAATGGGTACATGAACAACTGCATACAAGAAATTAATGATATTAATTGTTGCATCTTCAAACTCTTCAAAGACACTAAAATCTCCATTGTATGCAATTAAAATATCTGCATAGTCTTCACTATATATTCTTTTCCTGTCTTCAAAAATCACAAATATACCCCTACTTTATATCTTATTAATATATATTACTTTTATTTGTAAGTATGAAGATCAAAGTATAATATCTTTCAAAAATGTTCTACCTTCCAACTGAGACTCTATATTAAAATAATCTAAAATAGTTGCGGAAATATCAGCAAATGTGCTTCTGGTTCCTAGATTTATGCCCTTCTTAATTTTCTTACCGTATACTAGTAAAGGTACATACTCTCTAGAGTGATCCGTTGATACTGTAGAAGGATCGCAACCATGATCAGCAGTAAACATTATAATATCATCTTCCCTAATTCCTTCTAATATTCTAGGCAGCTTAAGATCAAAGTCTCTTAGGGCCTTTGCATAACCATCTACATCATTTCTATGTCCATATTTCGAATCAAAATCTACAAGATTAGCAAAACAAAGTCCTGTAAAATCCTTCTTGGTATGCTCAATAATCTTCTCTATCCCATCTACATTGTCCTTGGTAGCCACTGTAGCAGTTACACCACTAGTAGCAAATATATCGTTAATTTTACCAATCCCTAATACATCCAATCCTGCATCCTCTAGTAAATTAAGCATTGTAATAGGGGGTTGCAAAGAATAATCATGTCGATTAGATGTTCTAACATAATCAGGGTGTTGTCCTATAAAAGGCCTTGCTATAACCCTACCAACTCCATGGTCTCCTTGAAGTATCTCTCTTGCAATCTCACAAGCCCTATAAAGTTCTTCAAGCGGAACAACCTCCTCATGAGCTGCTATTTGAAAGACACTATCAGCAGATGTATAAACAATCAAAGCCCCAGTCTCTTTATGCTCAATCCCATAATCTTTAATAACCTCCGTGCCAGAATATGGGCGATTACATAAGACTTTTCTTCCTGTCTTCTCTTCAAAAGCTTTGATCACATTATCAGGAAAACCATCTGGGTATGTGGGAAATGGCGTATGAGAGACAAATCCTGCAATCTCCCAATGTCCCGTGGTAGTATCTTTACCTGCTGATTTTTCAGCTAACCTAGCAACTGATCCATCAAAAGTCTCTGGGATGGCCTCTTTAGGAAAAACATCCCTAACCCCATCAATATTAAACAAACCCAGCTTCTTCATATTAGGCATATCAAATTCACTACTTTTTGAAACAGCCAATAGGGTATTACTTCCCTCATCACCATACTTATTAGCATCTGGAAGTTCTCCTATTCCAAGGCTGTCCAAGACAATCAAAAACACTTTTTTCATTTTCTTCTACCTCCTTATTTATTCTTTTAACAGTTCTAAAAATTATATTCATTGCAAATCCCCAGATTATGTGTTATCATAATATCGTTTACTATGACTGAATTGAAGGGTTGTGCAAGATGAAATTTATGGATAAAATCAAAAAATTCTTAACTAAATATAAACACGGAACCATATTATTATACTTTTTTATATATATGATTTGGTTTACATATCTTGAGAAAAACGTAACAAAATATACTGTTGTTTATTCAAAATACGATAATTTGATTCCTTTTATGGAGATCTTTGTTGTCCCATATATACTATGGTTTGCCTTTATCTTCATTACTGTGGCATACTTCTTTTTTACATCAAAAATTGATTTTTATAAATGCTGTGCCTATCTCTTTATAGGGATGACAATATGCTTAATTATTTATACCATATGGCCAAATGGTCAAAATCTTAGAGTTGATTTAGACAATTTAGGAAGGAGTAATATATTCACCTATATTGTCTCCATAATATATAAGACGGATACTCCTACAAATGTTTTTCCAAGTATTCATGTATATAACTCTATTGGTGCTAGCATTGCTATTAGAAAGAGTGAAAAATTACGGAAAATCAAGTGGATACAATGGCTGTCAATTATCTTAACTATACTAATATCATTATCCACCGTATTTATAAAGCAACATTCAATATTAGATGGACTTTCAGCAATTATACTAAGTATTATAATGTATATTATAGTTTATGTTCCTAACTGGAGTAGGGAACACAAGCCGGTGGAACAAGAAAAATTATCAAACATCTAACAATTTAAAAAAAGTATATGAAAATAGGTTTTTTTGCAAACTTATCTTGCATAAAAACCTATTTTTTGATTAATTGAATTTATATATCTTTTTAGCTAAAACATATCCTATCTTTATTATTTGACGACCCACTTTACCTGGTAAATGCATCGCCCACCCAAGAAATTTGGATTTTATTCTTTTATGAAGCCACTGGTCATGCTCTTTTAATTCTTTCCACAAATCATCTTTCTTCTTAAGAGCTTCTTCACTACCATCCCTTATCAAAAAGACTGAGCAAATGGTCATCATCATAGTAAGATAATTAATCATATAATTCTGTAGCTTCTTACTTTTTATCTTATTCAAATCATGGGACTTCACCATAATCTTTGTTATCTTAATTTGTTGATCTATACGCCTAACCATAACTTTTTCATTAACGGATTGATCATCCCTACCGATAAAATAACGATAAAAATCAACATCCATATAATATAGTGTTTTAACATATGGTAATGGATAATATACAAATATGTTATCCACATAAAAGGTGTGTTTAGGTAGCTTTACTCCACAATCCTTAAGCAATTGTGTACGGTAAATAGCTGAATGCATTAAGATATACTCATTTATCTTAAAATGCATTAAATCATCCCAAGTAAATATCTTATCCATAGGCAGGGCCTTATGGTATCTCATAACCTTATTTTTCTTAGCACCAACCTTTTCATAAACATAATTTACAATAAATAAATCTGGGTTTTTATCAACTGCTATCAGTTCCTTTATCTTACCAATAACATCTTGCAGGGCTTCTTCATCCACCCAGTCATCGCTATCAACAACCTTATAATAAATCCCTCTAGCATTAGCCAAACCAGTATTAACTCCCTCACCATGGCCACCATTCTCCTGGCTTATGACCCTAACAATATTAGGATACCTTTCTTGATAGTCTTCTGCTATCTTAAGAGTATTATCTATAGAGCCGTCATTAATTATAATTATTTCTAGATCATCTCCCCCAGTCAGTAGACTTTCAACTGCATGGCTTAAATAATCCTCGGAATTATAAGAAGGTATGGCTACCGTCAACAACTTCATTTATCCCACCCCTATTTCTTTTACACCAAGTTTTCGGGGTTTAGGCCTTCTAATTCTTCAACTACAAAACGTCCATCTTTACGAATTAGAACATCATCAAAATAAATTTCCCCTCCACCATACTCAGGTGTTTGAATACACACCAAATCCCAATGTATCGCTGAACTATTTCCATTAGGTGCTTCTTCCTCATAACAATTACCAGGAGTAAAATGAAAAGAACCCATGATTTTTTCATCAAATAAGGTGTCTTTCATAGGATCCAAGATATAAGGATTAACCCCAATAGCAAATTCTCCAATATAACGTGCACCCTCATCAGTATCTAGCACTTGATTTATACGCTCTGTATTATTAGCTGTTGCTTCAACAATCTTTCCACTTTCAAAACGGAATTTAATATTCTCAAAAGTAAAGCCTTGGTAAACAGAAGGAGTGTTGTATGATAAAACTCCATTTACTGAATCCTTTACTGGAGCTGTATAAACCTCTCCATCTGGTATATTAGCTTTTCCATCACATGGGATAGCCGGGATATCCTTAATAGAGAATGTTAGATCTGTTCCAGGACCAGTGATTCTTACCTTATCTGTACGATTCATATAGTCCACTAGACTTTCCATAGCCCTACCCATCTTGGCATAGTCTAAATTACATACCTTAAAGTAAAAGTCCTCGAAAGCCTCTTTACTCATATTAGCCAGCTGAGCCATA
>CAYOAJ010000001.1:8094-12382 GCA_964401895.1 uncultured Herbinix sp. | reverse complement strand
GAAGAACTACCCATCTTGTCTTTTTAACTCTAACATCATGGTGAACTGGAGTCTGATAATTATTTTCATAAATCTTCATATTCTCTCCTGGAACATCTGAGTTCTCAGCTATATTATCTGAACCCCTAACTCCAACGTAGCAGTCCATTTCCTCCATCAAGGCAGCATCTATTTTTGCAGATAAGGACATCTGCTCTTGGTTACAATTCAATAGAACCTCTCTTTGAAGAAGAGGGTCTGTATAGTTAACAAATGGAACACCACCAACCTTATAAACCTCCTTGACAAGCTGCCTTGCCAAATCTTGTGTTGACATTCCTACATAATTAATGTAAACCTTATCACCTTCTTTTACTTCCATTGAATAATTAACTAGATTTTTCGCTAATTCTTTAATTCTCTCGTCCATCTTCTGTCTCCTTTATATGATTATCTTATTGCTTCCAAATATGAAATAAATACATTTCCTGATGCTTCAAACAAATCACTGGCCTGCCTTAATCCTAATCTAGATGTACTTCCATTACTAGGATCAATTACCATTATGTTATAAGCATCATATCCATAAATCAGCACTGCCTCCTGATTATCTTTTATGGCAATGATTGGTTTCTCCTTACCAATAAAGTATAGCATATCATCTAAACTTGTTCCAGTTAATCTGATAGGACTAATATGGGCGTTGTCACTTAGTACTTCCATAATTGACCTATCATCAACAAGTAAGTCTTCAATATTCGCGTTGATCCCTAGATACTCTAGCATAAGCTTTATGGAAGTTTCAATAGTTCGGCTAGATGTCTGATTCCAAGACATTTTACCAATGTCATCAATTACGAACCTGCTAGGTGTTACACCTCTTTCCCAAACAATACGGTTCTCTCCATCAAGCACCACTCCTATATGGTCTCTAGCTATCTCAATAGCCTCATAGGCCTCACTATAAGCCCCCTTTATCCCATTATAGAGATAAGGGTAGTAACATACAGGCTCATGGCTAGGCAAGCTAAGTCTAAGGGTTGGATCCTCAGTAATCACAGTGTTAACCGTTGACCTAATAAGGGGAGCTTCCTTCATATTATATCCACTTGGTAATTTAAGATAAAGTTCTGTTAAAGCTTTATCTGTTACCCTGCTAGTCACCTCCACAGCTAATCTTTTATCAACCTGTTGATTCATAATATAATCCTGGCCAACTTCAGAGAATGTTAAGGTCCCATTGTCATAAACCTTTTCAACTAGATTTAATTCAATAATATTATCTTGAACACTAATATTACTAATATAATAATCTTCTTTATTATAATCCTTTAATACTTCTTTTTCTATAGATGCAATTTCTAACAAGCCAATGGGATCTATTACTCGTCCATCTAATAAGGTTATTATATCATCTTTAGCTACATACCCATATATAATGTTTGCATCTATTTTGTCTAACAATCTTATCTTATATCCTAACCTACTAGTAATCCTTTGAATTTCACCGGATTCCAAATCCATTATCTTAATTTCATTAGGTAGTTTAGGATCTGAATCAGACTGCCAGACAATATATTTAATTTCTTCAAATATCACTATCTTATCTTTAGGTACATTCTCCTCTAAGATAATAAGCTCCTGGGTAATCTGATCATAGGCATAAATATTATTATAAATATGAAAATAAAAGACATCTAGATCATTTACATAAATTAAGTCTCCTAGATTCTCTTTCATCTTTCCATATGACTGGTCAATTGGAATAAAAACTTTCTCTTCAATCCGGTTATCAGCCCTAATATACTGGTATAGAACAAGTCCTACCCTACCTTCGTAATAACCCCTATTCATATAACCATAAACAATAAAGTCTATATCCCCTTCTTCACTTATATTTAACAAGGCAAGATCATGCTGGTCATAAAAACCTCTTATATAATCCGCTTCTTCTTGGACAAATGAAAAGACTCTTACCATCTCATTATCTTCCATATTATAAAACCATAATTCTCTATTTCTTACAAAAGCAAGTTTCATCTTATCTGAACTTATAAGAAATGGCACTTGGTCCTGGGATGAAATACCTAGCTTTAATTCATTTTGAGATATGCTGGCTAAGCTGGCATCAAATACTGCCTCCATTGTTCGTTCATAATTAAAGAGAATCATACGGCTTGGGCTATACCTAACCCGGTAAAATTCTTTAACTTTATAAAGCTCAGTTTTCCCTTCTATATCAGCTTGTACAAAATAATCCAATACTATATAAGCAATATCCGGATAAATTTCAAGAACAGAAGGAACAATCTCTGTAATAAACTCAGGTTGTAAGTCCCCCCATGTTATCAAGTCAAAACTAGAATGAATATTTACATATGAAAGAGAAGTATTGTCAGCCTTCTTCCCATCTGGCTCCAAATATCTTGTAATATCATTAGCCTTTTCTTTATCCCTAATTGCATAGTGAAAATCCTTTACATAGGATAAACTTTCATGTAAATACACATTATTAAATCTCTTGACCCTATTGTAATAGTACATCTTTTTACTTTCACTGGTGATAAGGGTGATCTTTAAAGCATATTCCTTCTCAACTTCTAGCTCTTCCTTAAGCTTTATCTTAGCCCTTAATTTCTCTCCATCTTGACTAAAAACACTAACGGAATCACTTTCAATAAGCCTATTGCCTACCAGGTCTCTTAATTCATAATTTAATTTTTTTATAAGATAATCCCCTTGATCAATAATTACTTCTAATTCTTGTTTTTCATCTAAAGGACTTACACTTTCTCTAATAGTATTAGCATTCAAATTACTACTATAACCATGAAGAAGATTAATAACATCCTCGCCTACTCCTATAGTAACTACAGGAAATGTAGCCTCAGACATTTCTATAGTATTATCAACATCAAAAGTAACCTCTTTAATATCTCTACTGAAATAAAATAAAGAAGCAATAAAAACTCCTAATAAAATTAAAGTTCTATATATATGTTTTAACAATTTGATTCCATCTCCTGTAATCCATATCCTTTTTATATAAAGAATTCCGTCTTTATCTATTGCATATCTTAACACATATTTTTTTCTTTTAATAGTATTTTGCTATATTATATTGATTTTTAATAAAACATCACAATCAATATTATTATGCATATACATATATTAATAATAAAAAAGCAGGTGTAAGATGTCAGATAATTTACCCAAGCAAGAACAACAAGGCCCTACTGCCCTAAATGTTCCTGATAATATAGTAGGCGTCAATCCATACTCTGTACCCATGGGTATTCCTATGTTTCCCTTATACGGCTATGATAACAGCCAAGATTTAGACAAAGACTATAACTATATGCAAAAGCTATATCCTAAAACTACAAAAAGCATATATAATGAAGTAGTGAAAGAGTGTGATAAGCTAGATTACGATGGTAGCTTTATATTTGATGAATACCCTGATAAAACCTCTTTAGACAGGGTTGTAGACAGGATTGCTCTTAACATCCAGAATGTAGAAGCAGAAGCTAAGACTAAGGTAAAATCCCTTTCCTATTATCCCAGACAGAATCGCAATAACTTAAGAGATATTATTAATATAATATTATTAAATGAAATATTTAATAGAAGAAGACGGTATCGAAGCAGAAGGCGCTGGTATTAGAAAAAAGGCATTACAATATGATCGATTGCCGATTACATTGTAATGCCCTTGTTTTTAATAGTTGGCAATTGGTGAAGCCAAGTATAGTTTGCTTGTATCACTTTCTTCATCATAAGTGATAACAATATGAATATTTACTTTGCTAGCAAGAGATAGGATATATTCATTAACAAGACCCGTATAACCATACACCGTATATACACCATCTTCATTAAATTCAAAGGCTATCTCACCTTGCAAATCCTTAACCATAAGCTTTGCAATTTCTTCTTGTTCCCTCTGAGATAGTTTCCCTTGGTAATTTCCTACATATTGCATAGTTACCTGTTTTTCTTTAACATCAAGTTTGTCCAGTGCTTTTTCAAGAATATCCTTATATCTTTCTATCTCATGAATACTTTTCTGAATATTTAAGCTTACTAATATATAGTGATTAAGCTTAACTGCATCTCCCTCTGGTCTTTCAATACTTATTACTTTAATCAATGTATCAGCAGATTTAGCATTTTTCTCAAAGTAAAAAACGCTCCTATCCTCTTCCCTAATCACCGTAATCTCTTCATCAATTTCAAGACCTATAGCTTCTGCGATATAATATATAATCTCGTTCTTTTCATTTTCACTTAGAAATTCCTTTTCATA
>CAYOAJ010000001.1:0-8084 GCA_964401895.1 uncultured Herbinix sp. | reverse complement strand
GCAATAATTTCCACACTAGAAGACTGATCTTCTGTATCGGTTTTTACAAAGGCTTGTGTTATCTGAAAATCCTGTGCAAAAAAATGATTTACAGCAACCTGGGTTGCCAATGCAAGCCATAAAACAACCGTTAGATATAAAACAATCCTAGTCTTCTTACTTGAAATGCTTTCTTTCAAATAATCTATAATTCCATCTAATTTATTTGTAGTCAAGAGCTAATCCTCCATCCTCCATAATAGGATTCTTTTACTCTTAGTCTTGACAAAAAATTAGACTTTTATTCACTAATATCACGTAATTTATACATGGTTTTCTTAACCAACCTTGATAACTCCATATAAGTCTCTTCGTATTCTAATAAAGAACCTCCATATGGATCAGTCACATCCCCTTCTTCCCCGACAAACTCTTTAATTGTCCAAACACTTGCATCTGGGAATTGCTCCAATATGTTGTTTTTATGACTATTTGTCATGGTAAGTATCAATGTTTCTTCATCAATATCTTGTTTTTTTAATCCTCTGGCAACATGATTAACTGGATCTAAATTATATTTATTAAGTATTAACTCCGCTTTGGAGTTAATTGGTTCGTTAAATAAGACTACGATACCTCTTGATGTAACCTGTATCTCGTCCTCCTGATCTAAGTTTTTATAGATAGTTTCTGCCATAGGGCTTCTGCATGTATTACCTGTACATACAAAAATTAATTTCTTAAATTTACTCATAATCTAGCACCTCCAATATATCTTATTGTTGCTAATTATCTATCTAAACAGTAACAAGATGGTATCCTGCTGCCTTTAAAAGACGATTCATTATGGCTTGTCCTAATCCCTCTTCAGGAAAACTCTCAGAAAATATATAGTCTACATGGAGTTCATCAAACTCTCTTAATACACTATATAAGCCTGCTGCAATAGTTGTTTCATCTTTTCTTGTTCCTACAGCTTTAACAATACCGTTACTATATAAATCCTTGGTCTCTTCAGTTGCAATAATACCTACTTTAGCCCCTTTTTCAATTATTTCATTCACTTTATTATTAATAGTAGATATTACTTTGCTTGGTTCTCCTTCATAGATAACAAGCTTACCTTCTGGAGCATAATGCTTATACTTCATTCCTGGAGCCTTAGGAACAAGACTTTCATCTAACTCTTTGGAAAGAATAACCGAATCATAATCAATCTGTCCTATAACATTCTCTAGCATCTCTTTTGTAATAGAGCCAGGACGTAATATTACAGCTTCCTCCGTGGTTAGGTCCACAATTGTTGATTCTAAACCAAGAGTTGCCTTACCTCCATCTATAATCATATCTATCTTACCAGCCAGATCATGATATACATGATGGGCTTCTGTGGGACTTGGTTTCCCCGATATATTTGCACTAGGTGCAGCAATATGTATACCAGAATACCCTATTAAATCTCTTGCCACCCTATTGGCTGGAAGCCTTATTCCCACTGTATCTAACCCACCTGTGGTACTCATAGGTAGCTTGTCCTTTTTCTTAAGAATTATGGTTAATGGGCCAGGCCAAAAAACCTTGGCTAATTGATAGGCCTTATCTGGTATATCCCTAGCTAAGTCCTCCATATCCTTTACATTAGCTATATGAACAATCAATGGATTGTCAGAAGGTCTTCCTTTTGCTCTATATATCTTTTGAGAAGCTTCCCCATCTAAGGCATTCCCTCCTAGTCCATATACAGTTTCTGTGGGAAAGGCCACTAAGCCTCCCTTTTTTAGAACAGAAACTGCTGGTTGCAAATCTTCTATTCTATATTTATCTTCATCTAACTTTATTAAAACTGTCTCCATATGTTTACTCCTCGCTACAGATATAGCACATTATACCACGCAATTCATATAAAATCTACCTGGCATAAATTCAAGCATATCCCAACTTTACTATAGCACTACATATCATTTTCATTAATGTACTGCATAATACCAAGATGTATTGCCCAAGCCATCTTATCCTGATAGTCTTCATCTATTAATAAATTAGCCTCATTATAATTTGACAGATAACCACATTCTACAATTACTAATGGGCATTCTGTGTGTTTTAGCATGTAATAGTTAGTATTAGATTTAGCCTTCCTATGGTTACCATCCTTCACGGTTTTTTTCATCTGTTCTTGTATAATTTCTGCTAACCTTTTTCCCTCTGAGGATGATGAATGATAGAAAACCTGTGCACCCTTTACTTGCTCCTGAACGAAACTGTTTTGATGGATACTTACAGCAAAGTCTGCCTCAGAAGAATGAATTAAATCCACCCTTTTTCTTAAATCAGCAGTCTTCTTATTCCTATCTGTTTCCTCGTATAAACCAATATCCTCTTCCCTAGTCATAATAACTTGAATATCATTTTGTTCTAATAAAGTCTTTAAACTCATGGCAATTTCAAGGTTAATATCCTTCTCTAAAGCATTATTAACCCCAACCTTACCGGGATCCCTTCCACCATGTCCAGGATCTATAACTACAACAGCCCTACTCTTTATATCTGTATCTGAAGCAAAAAAACTCTTCATAACTACAACTACCTTATCCGAAGCAAGAACCCTAACTAAAATAATCAGCGCCAGAAAACACACACTAAAATACTTCTTCTTCATAAATCTACTTCCACATTTCGCAATCTATACATCTTATGAAAAAACTGAGCATCATATTCTTCTAGCTTAGTTAGCTAAATATTTGTTTATAACTTCCCAGACTTCTGGTCGTTCAAGGCCTAACTTCCAGGCTGCCACTCCACCTACATCTTCTTCCTTAATGACTTTCATTTTTTCTTCGATAGAATCTACTTCTTCTTGCCACATCTTATAAGTAACTCCATCCTTTTCCACTTCAACATAATAAGAACCATATGCGTCATCCCATTTTGCTTCCCCACCATTTTCCTCAATCCATGTGATGGCTGGGGTCATGGCTAAATCTCTTTCCCTTGATACATCTCCATCTTCCGTTTCCTTCCACAGCCTAGTATAAAAGGGGATAGCTATTATAGCCCTCTCCTTAGGAATCTCATTTACTATATTTCTTGTGGCATCCTCAACAAATCCAATAGAAGAGTTAGGACCAGCCTGCTCAGACCCTGAATAATGTTCATCATATGCCATTATAATTATATAATCTAATATTTCTCCCTGTTCTTCCCTATCGTAATGGGCTTTAAAAGGCGGAACAAAATTATCAACTGAAAGTACTATCTCTTCAACTCTACATCTTACAGATAATTCTCTTAAAAACTGTACATAGTGCTCTCCCGTCTCAGACATAACTCTTTCAAAATCTATATTAATTCCATCTAATTGGTATTTATCAACCTTGTCCATTAAGGCGTTAATAAGCTTTTCCCTAACAGAAGTACGGGACAACAATTCTTCCATATCCACATCAGGGCTAAAGTCATCTATTAGGCCCCACACTTCCAGTCCAAGCTCATGAGCCTTGCTTACATATTCATTACTTGCTAAAGATGTAAATGTTCCTTCATTATCTACTATACTAAACCAAGTTGGAGATACCACATTTACCCCTTGGGTCTGTGAAATTAACTCTTCTAAATTCCCAGCTTCATTAGATGTAAAAACCTGATGGAAGACAAGATTTATCTTATGGTCCCTAGTCTGATCAGTATACTCAGGCTCTTGATAAGAACTTGCTATCTCAATATAATCAGACTCACTAATGAAGTTATCCTTTACAAAGCCTATAACACCTTCCTCAGTCATAACCTTAGAAAAGCCCCTTTTAGGAGGCTCATCTAAATCCACAAAAAGTAGCTTGTCCCCCTCAAAAAGATCATCTAGAATAGGGCTTTTTATATCTGCTTCTAATCTAAGTTGGCTGTCCTTATTAACCTCAGTATATAGGTAATCACCCCATATATAATTTATTATTACTCTATTAGGTTCTTCATATAATTCTACTCTTATATCCGAATACTCTTCAACAAAATCAAGAGAAATATAAAGTTCATCTGATATACTTCTAGCAAGAGGAGCTTCAGCATCATAAGAAATCTTTTCTTTAGAATCAATGGAATATTCATAAGAGTCCACATCAGCCCTTATAATTTCAGTAGGACTAGTGTAGACAATCATCCCCTCATTCTTATCCCAATAGAACCTATGATTAAATATATTGATCACAGTCTCATAATCAATATAAATATGTTCATCAATCATTTTACCTTTTCTGTCATATATCTCATCATGGAGTATTATCATTACTTCCTTCTCATCCACTTTATAGTAATCAGTTAATTGCATCACTTCATTACTAGGAGTAAGTCTTTCTTTTATTTTCAACCCCATAAAAACTGCAATAATCAAAATGATTGTTACAGAACCAAATATCATTATCTTACTTCTTTTGTTCATTTGTAACCCCCTAATGTCTTTTGTCCACAATTATAACATTCATAGGTCCACGCACGCAAGTCCCCAGTTTAAATTACCAGGGACTTGCTCTAGAGGGTTTATAAATCTTCTTTAACTTTTTTTAATTAATAAGTTACTATTTATTTGTCTTATTTAACAATAAGTGCAAAACTTAATTATTATTTTTATCTTCTTGTCGGATAAGAAGGTTTCTGTGATATGTTATATAACCTTTTTAAAAGTCCATACAATTAGACAAATATTTTTCTTAACTTTTTAATAAGTTCTTTAGATGGTTTTGTGGGATCTTCTTGATATGGTATAAAATCAACCCACTGTCTAGTAACATTTCTCAATCTACTAATGTCTTTCTTATTAGCACAAGGAATTAATATCTTCCACGTACTGTTTTGCTTTCCTATCTCTTTTTTATTCATAAATTGTATAAGCCTTTGCTGATTCCATTCAGCATGACCACATATGATTATCTTAAGATCACACCTTAAAAACTCTTCCTTATTTTCATTATAATTATCTCCGAAATCTAAGATATAGCTTTCATAATTATGGGATAAGACTTTAGTTATTAGGCTAGAATTTGCATTTTTATAAAAATCAATATTGTGGTAAGAGAAAAAATTCTCCTCTTCTTTACTCCAATGGAAAGTCTTCTGCAAAAGATCAAAATCACCCCGTCTATTACATTCTAGTAATGCAGTTTTTCTCCCTAGATTTCTTCCCATAAAAAATGAAATTATAACACTAGTATAGGTTACCCCAGCACCAGGGTGAACGCCTATCAATCCAATTATATTTCTAGGTCGACATCTTCCATCTTCTTTTAATTTTTGAAAAAGCATTGGTTTTTTCTCCACCCTGCCCTCCTAATCCTTTAAAAAAAGTTTGTTCACTAGTAGAAAATGACTTGCTTAATAAATCGGGACTGTATGGAATGCGATGGCAATATCTATGGTCCATGCTTTTCATAACCTGCTGAAACATCTTTCCATCCAGGTAATTAAATAGATATATTATCTCTTTATATTCTGCTACCATCTCCAATACCTGCTCTGCATGTCCTAACTCCCAATCCTTAGCACCTAAAACTAAAAGCTTAACATCTGCCTTAAGATAAGTAGGCAAATTGTCTTTAGTTAGGCAACCAAAATCCTTAATTATAAAATCATATTGCTTCATGTTGTAGATAGCTTCTTTTCTTTCCTCATTTGCAACCATGGGAATAGATCCTATTTGTAATATTCCATCCTTTTGCTCAATATATCCATATCGCTTTCTTATTGACCTTACACATCCACTATCGTTTTCTTCAACATATAGGCATCTACTAGCACCTTGAGTTAAATAGTTGCAAAAACGAAAACATAGATGGCTTGTACCAATCCTTTTTTGCACACCTGCAACAGCGTATTGTGTAGGTCGGCCTGATTCATTGGGTAATTTAAGTTTTTTTCTGATTGAGGATAATTCTTTCCTGACATGGGCTACTGAAGCATATCTTTGGGACGGGTTAATCTTTAAACAGCGATTAATAATTTTCTTCAACGACTTGGAACAATTTCTACTATAATCAATATTTTTAATTTCTTTAATATTTGCTTTAAAGTAGTCACCTGTTACCATATAATATAGCAACATACCAATACCATAAATGTCACTACGCTCATCTACTTTGTTTCCACTATAAAGTTCTGGTGCTGCATAACCCTTTGTGCTATAAAAACTTTTTTGTTTATCAACCTCATCCAAATAAATTGCACTATCAAAGTCGATTAATTTAAGTGCATCTTTGGCAATAATAATGTTGTCGGGTTTTAGGTCAAGATAAAGTAATGGACGTTCTCTAGAATGTAGATAATGAATTAAATCGCAGACTTGTAGTGAAAATTCTAATATTGTCCCTTCACTTAATTTTCCTTTATCTTTGACGTATTCCTTAAGAGTAAAGCCTTCAAGATATTCTTCAATAATATAGGAACCATATTGGTCTTTCTCAATATCATAGATTATAGGAATACACAAGTGGGAAAGGGATTTTAGAATATAAGCTTCCTTTTGTTTTGCTTCAAATAAGGGGTGATCCTTGGAAATAAATTTGATTACTCGATAAGATTTTAACATGATGTGTTCAGCTAGATATACATTTGACTTACTTTTACTAGATAAAGATTTGATAATGCGATACTTTTTAAACCATATTTTCTATTTCATAACCTCCTTTCACATTAACAATCAGAATATATGAATCAAAGCCTGCATATATTGTATCCAATTTGTGGAAGTTTTTCAAGTGTATTTTCTATAGTTTTTTTACTAAACTTTTTTCTGTTTTTTGTTGGTTTTGCTCTATTGTGCTATAATTATTTATATAAAGATGTAAATTGCTCTTAATTTAAAATTAATATCTAGTGTATTGACTTTAAAATGTTTTTAACTTATACTTTCAATACACCGATAGAAACAAGTGTATTTAGAGTAACTATTTAATCCGTTCCTATTATATTTATAGAAAGGGGTATACTCTATGAAGATAGAAAAAATCAGTGATAGTCAGATTCGTTGTACTTTAAGTAAAGATGATCTAATTGACCGTGAATTGAAAATAAGCGAATTGGCATATGGAACCGAAAAAGCTAAAGCTCTTTTTCGCGATATGATTCAACAAGCTTTTTATGAATTTGGGTTTGAAGTAGATGATATACCTTTAATGATTGAAGCCATCCCTATTTCACCAGAAAGTCTCGTTTTAGTAATTACTAAAGTTGAAGACCCCGATGAACTTGATACTAGATTTTCAAAGTTCTCTGCTTTTGGGAAAGATTCGGATTCCGATGGAAATAATCAAGATAGTGATTCCTATGAGGATGACATCATGGATAATTTCCAAGAAGATGCCATAAATAACAATAAATTTAATGATTTCTTGGACATAGATAATTCAGTGCATAATGATGAAAAAGATAAAACTAAGACTCCTTCCAACTTAACTAAGGTTTTCAGATTTAATTCACTTAGTGAGGTGACCGCTCTTGCTAGTACTTTAGTTGGTTTCTATCGGGGTATTAATACTCTTTATAAGAATAGAGAAAAATCTGTATATTTTCTTGTATTGAGTAGGTCAGACCATACACTAGAGGAGTTTAACCAAATCTGTAACATTGCTTCAGAATTTGGAGATCCACAACGTAGTACTTATGCTACTATAGTTTATTACGAGGAGCATTACGAAGTAATTGTTAAGGATCAAGCGCTACAAATCCTGTCCGTTATGTAATTAAAGCAAAAACTGCACTAAAAGATAAAATCTTTAGTGCAGTTTTTTTATCTATCTTTTTACCTTTGGTCCACTAAAGGGCCATAATTTAGGGTAAAGTCCAGTAAATCCACCATGGCCAGGTTCTCTCTTCACTTTTGGTTGCAATAACTTTCTTTGAATTTTTACATCCCTTGATAAGGTTGGTTTTTTCAATCTGTAACACCCGTTTTACCCCTTGCGGTAAAAATATCTCATCAGTTTGTGGATTTTCTATTACCCCTATACCTTCTTTTCCCATAATTTTAGCAACTTTTATTAATTCCTTAATGTGTTTTTCCTTGTTGGTAATAGGCTCCAAACCGCACTCAATAAGGTACTTTATACCGGGAAGTTCCTTGC